>JAUVGW010000059.1 GCA_030593565.1 Phycisphaerae bacterium
CTGCGGGATTGTCATCGCGTGGACGGGGGATCGGGATGGATACCTCGGGCGGTTTACCATTCGGTGGCTTGCAGAGCTATACGGCGGTGGGCGGCGGGGCGTCTCGGCGGAGTCTGCCCGTAGCGAATCCTGTGAACGCGTATGGCCCGTCAAGGTACCGATCGATAGCGGGGCGGACTACCCCGTGCCTAGGAAAGGCTATCCATGAAATCGCGAGTGAACGCAATGGCTGTTGTTGTGTGTGTGTTGGCGTGTGCGACCGTTGCGGTAGGGCAGGCACCGCCGCCCGCGGGGAAGGCAGCGCCGCCTGCGTCAGAACCACCTACCACGACACAGCCGGCAGAGGTCGACGAGGTGGCTGTGACGGTCAACGGTCAGGCCGTCATGGTGAGCCAGATCGATGAAGCGATCAACAGCACCATGGGCGCCCGGATGCCGGACGGGAAGGTGTCTGCGGACCAGTTGGTTCAGCATCGCAAGCGGTTCGGGCCGCAGATCGTGGACATGTTGGTGACGAACCTGTTGATGGATATGGAGGTGGAGGCGGCCGGCATCAGCTTGACCGACAAGGATCTGGCGGATTGGCTGGAGGCGGACTTGCAGCGGCACCTGAAGAGTCGCGGCCTCACGCGCGAGGAGTTCGCGGAGCAGATCAAGAAGCAGCCCCCGGGCAAACCGTTGGACGAGGTTATCGCGGATCGGCTGGCGGATCCCCGGTTCAAGCAGAGCGTGTTACAGACGAAGTACATCGAGAAGAAGTTCGACTCGGAGTTGACCGTCACTGACGCGCAAGTGGCGGAGGACTACAAGAAGAACTTCGAGCGGAGGTATCGCAAGGCGCCGCAGGTTCGCGCGAGCCACATTCTGATCAAGACGAACAAGAAGATGACGGGCGAAGAGAAGGCACTCGCTCGGGAGAAGATCGAGACGGTTCTCGCAGAGGTCAAGAAACCGGATGCGGATTTCAAGGTGTTGGCCGGGTTGTATTCGGGCTGTTCGTCATGGAGCAAGGGGGGGGACCTGGGTTTCTTTCCGCGAAAGGGCAAGATGGTGGAGCCTTTCTCGGCGGCGGCGTTTGAACTCGAAGCCGGAGCCATGAGTGATATCGTCGAGACGCAATTCGGGTATCACATCATCAAGGTGACGGACAAGAAAGCCGAGGAGGTGACGCTGCTGGAGGAGGTCAAGGACACGATTCGGGAGCAACTCCGATCGCGGAAGTTGCAGTCAATGAAGAAGAAACACATTGGAGAGTTGAAGAAGACGGCCGAGATCGTGTATCCCGAGGGAAGCCCGTACAAGATGGCGGCACGTCCGCCAACGCCGGTCGTGCCGACGACCAGGCCGACCGCCGGGCGGAAGGCGCCGCGTCCAATCACCATCAAGCCTTCAGCCCCGAAGGCGCCACCGAAGCCTACGGAAACTCCGCCCACGGCCAAGCCGACGAAGGAAACGCCGACCACCGAATGATGCTGCATCGCCGCGGCTTTTGGCCGTAACCATAATGTGACACAGGTGTCCCGCCTGTGTCCGTTAATTCGGCGGGCGGCGGCGGCGAATGTGCGTTGGCCGCAGGGGGCCGACGCGAAGTGCGGAAGGTCCCCGCCACGAATACGTCGGCCACGGGGGGCCGACGCTACTCGCCCTGAGCGCAAGCGAGTCGGACCGTCAACAATCGATGCGTTCATGATGACCCCGCGCTGGCGCTTGGGGCTCGGAAGGATCCCCGCCGACTTCGTCACGGGCCCATGCGGCGAGGCTTTCCGCGGGTGCAGTTGACACGGTCATGCCGCAGAACGGCACCCTGGAATCACGCGCTGTCGCGACCGACTACGTCGAAGTTTTCTCGCTCGCCACGGCCGCGGAGAGGATAATCCTTGCGAAGGGGGTGAGCCTCGAAGCCGTCCCATGTGAGGATGCGGCGAAGATCGGGGTGGCCTTCAAACACGATGCCGAACAGATCGAACACCTCGCGTTCCATCCAGTCTGCACCGGGCCAGATCGAGACGACCGACGGAATCGTCGGCTCGGGGTCGTTCGCAAAGCACTTGACCCAGAACCGGTGATTGTGTGTCACCAAAAGCAGGGTGTAGACCACGGCATAGCGGTCGGTGGCATCGGGGAAATCGAGATAGTCGATGCCGGCCAGGTCGCTGAGCTGATCGAACCGGGTGCTCGCATCGTTGCGAAGGAAGCGCATGACCTCGATCAGGTTCGTGGGCTCGACCCGAATAAAGATCTGATCCCCCGGCTGCCCGTCCCGTGTCAGTAGCGGCTTCGGCTCGATGGCGAGGTTCGGAAACGCTAAGCGCACCGCGTCAACGATTTCGTCTGCTGTTGCCATGGCTATTTCGACGCTCCTGCGGGGGCTTCGTTGTTGACCGCCTCCGACGGCTCGATGTGGAGACCGAGCCCCCGGCCGCGCTGTTTGCTGGTGCTGATACCGTCATTCTCGATGATGCGCTGCAAGGCCATGATGCCTTCCAGGAGCGTTTCGGGTCGAGGGGGACACCCGGGAACGTACACATCGACGGGCAGAAACTGATCGACGCCCTGAACCACGGCGTAGGTGTCGAAGACGCCGCCCGTGGACGCACAAGCGCCCATCGAGATGACCCATTTGGGTTCGCATATCTGCATGTAAATGCGCTGAAGGACGGGCATCATCTTGATGGCGACGCGGCCGGCGCAGATGAGCAGATCGCACTGTCTGGGGCTGAACCGCATCACCTCGGCCCCGAATCGGGCGATGTCGTAACGACTGGCGCCGGTGGACATGACCTCGATGCCGCAACACGCGGTGGCAAACGGCATGGGCCACAGCGAATGCTTGCGACACCAATTGAGGCCGTTCCTGCGGACGAAATCGACGACAGAGCGCAGACTCGTCGTAAAGATGTCGTCGCCGGTCATCGTGTGGGGATCGGTTCTGTACTTCTCCATACCTCTGTTTCCCGGATCGTTCGGCCGCGTCGCAATGGCGAGCCGATGATCATCAATCGTATCGAAAGACGCGTTTCTTCCAGGCATACGTGAAGCCAACGAGAAGGATGCCGAAGAAGATGACCATCTCGTGGAACAGGAAAGACATCACGGCCGGGTCGGGCGTCGGCGCGCTTGCCTCGACGGTGAAGAGCCTGGCCCAGGGGTACATGAAAATCAGTTCAACGTCGAAGAGCAGGAACAACATCGCGACCAGGTAGAAGCGGACGTTGAACCGTCGCCGGGCATTGCCGATGACCGGCACGCCGGATTCATAGGTTCCGTCCTTTACGGGACCGCTCCGTTTGGGTTTCGGCAGGAAATGTGTGAGCAGGATGATGGTCGTCGAGACGACGATCATGAGAAGGATCAAGATAAGAATCGGGCCGTAGCCGATGGCGGAGCCCGTTCCGCTCGCAATCAGTGGCGCGCTGTTCAGCAGCGACGACATGTTCGGGTCCTCGATACCGGGTTCGACGGACCGCCTGCCGGCGGCAGGCACATTGTCGGCATGATAGCAGATGTTGGCGCGTCAAGCACCCGTCTGCGAACGTTTTTTCCGGGTTGCCCGGCCGGGTTCCGGCCTGGGCGTGATGCGCCGGTGCGTGTTGCCATCACAGAGCCGGGGCGTGTCGACCCGGACCGGCTCGACACGAGCCGGCTCTGTTCACCGCGAAGGTGCTTGTTCGCGCCGGCGATTAGGGCGCCAGTAGCGCGGAGACCATGCCGTCGATGTCGCCGACATCCAATGTCATATCCTCGTCGAAGTCGCCGTGGCACATCTCGTCGAACGTCGGCTCGCCCAGGATGCCGTCCACGAACAACTGGATGTCGATCCCGTTCACCGGGCCGTCGCCGTTGATGTCGCCGTCGGCGACGAACTCACACTTGGCCTCGCCACCAAGCGCGACGATCTGGATGTCGTCTATGTTCCAGCCGGGATAGGTCACATAGCTATCGGTCGGTCCCATGCCCCAACGAACCGACACGCTCGACTGATCGTCGGCAACGGATGCCAGGCTGAGTTCGATGGATTGCCAGGAACTGTCGCTGACAGCGGCTCCGGTACTTGTCGCGCTCCAGATCGTCGTCCACCCCCCCCCGTTGTTGACTTCGATCGTGGCCTCGTCGTAGCTACTGTTGGATTCCACGCCGAGCCACCGCTGGAACTTCAGCGTCACGTCCGTCAAGCCCGTACAGTCGAACGTTTCCGTTGTCAAATAGGCTGCCGGGAGATTGTTGGTGTAGTCTCCGCTGAGGTTGTAACCGTAAACATTCGTGCCGGTGTGGCCCGACGTGGGGTCGCCATTGTACGAGCCTTCCCCGGTGGGCACGCCAAACGCCCACTGGCCCTCTGTCGTCCAGCCGGGGTTGTCGTCGAGCGGCCATTCGTAGACGACTTGAGGAATGCCGACGCGGAGCGCCACGTCGCGCGTAGTGTTGCCCAGGCCGTTGGTTGTATTGGTGAAGGTGATCGTATCGTCGTAGAGGCCGGCGGGGAGGGCCTCGGCACTGGCATTGATGGACACGTTGACCACGACCGAATCCAAAGGAGCCAGGTATCCGGAAGCGTTGGTCAGGGATACCCACGGCTGGGTCTTGGTGACTTCGTAGTTGATGCCGGTGTCGCCGAGGTTTTCGAGCGTATAGTCGATGTCATCGGGCGAAAACGGCCCGCCAACGTCGCCCTGGGAGTCAATGCCGACGGAGGGGGTGACGCTGAGCGCGACATCGACCTGGACGCCGGCGGCATCGACAAGCCAGCCGACGGCGCTGCGTGTCATCATGACGGCATACGGGAAGTTCAGATTGCCCAGCTGCTCGAAGCTGTCCTGTTGCGTGTGATAATAGGGGTTGTTCCAGACTTCGCTTTCGATCAGCAGGCAGGCGTCGTAGCCTCCCGCGTCAAACGAGGCGTGATCGCTGGCGCTGATCCAACCGGGGTCCATCCAGGCCAGGCCGTCGCCGTACAGGTCGACCGAATCCGCCAGGGCATCCGCGACCGGGCTGACCGCACGGCGATAAATGCGTGCGAGATCGGTCCCCGGGTCGTAGGCCACCATGTCCGCTGCCACCATGCCGAGGATGTTGTCGCCGGCATGATCGGCTACATAGGCGCTGCTGCCGATGAGTCCCTGTTCCTCACGGCTGAAGGCGACGAAACGAATCGTGTAATCGGAGTCGTACTGACTGATGATGCGCGCAGCTTCGAGGACGAGGGCGGTGCCGCTGGCGTTATCGTCCGCGCCGGGATTGCTCACCGAGTCATAATGTGCTCCGAGGACGTATTCCTCGTTGGGGTAGAGTGTGCCCGTTTTCGTTCCAACGACATTGTAATATGTCGTGCTGGAGTAGGTGAACGGCTCGAGCGTGACGATGAGGCCATAATCTTCGAAGAAGCCCGCGATGTTGTCCATCGCGAGATCATGCTCGGCACCGTCCGTCCCGCGGTTGTCGCCGGCGTGGGTATAAAGCCAGAGATCCATGAAGTCGTAATAGCTCGCCTGATTGACTTGGTCAGCGGCTGCCATCCCCACGTCCGAGGCAGCCAGGGAAGCCGTAAGGGTTGCTATGAATAGGAACGGGACGAGCAAACGGAGGATCACAAGCCGACGCATGGCGTTCATGGAATGGTCTCCTGATGGGGGATTGGGTTTGAGATGTGCGGGCATCTGCGAGGCGACCCCTAGGGTCGGACGGAGGTCGACTCGCGCTATTCCCCTCCGTTCTTCTATGTGACAGCGTAACACAAAGGGCTGGGTATAATCAAGGTTGGCGGGGGAATCCGCGGATAACTAGGTCCGCGAGATGCCTGGAAGGTGGCGACACCGAATATGGTCCATTCGCGGCCGACGTGAACTACCGATGAAGGATTCTTCCACGCTTACGTCGGCCACGGGGGGCCAACGCTACCTCTCGCGGCACTGATGCGTCCTGCCGGATTTGTTATGACCTCGAATAATCCTGAGTTTTGGGACCCACTCCTATTCGTCGTCGTCAACGGCGAATGGAAAACTCCACGGCCCGTCATCGCCGATCAAGGTGAACGAGTCCACAAGGAGCGCCGTGGAAACCTGCTGCGAATTCGGATCACCCGCTGCTATCAACAGGCCAAATGCCGTGCCGTTCGAGAACTCGCACACGATGGGAATCGGGCCGGCCGCACCCCCGCCGCCGGACGCCCAATTGCCTTGAAACGCCTGGGATTGATTCCACGGCGTAGCCGGAGGCGGAACGCCCATGGTGTATACCCGGCCCGAAAAATCGAGCGAGACCGAACCCACTGTTCCGTGTTCGTCGGCCAGCAGGTCTCGAAGCTTCGCCAACTCTTCATCGGTTACAAGGTCGGCGGTCTCGGCGGAAAGATACGTACGCGCGGAATCGAAGTCACTGTTCTCGACGGCCAGAACGAACGACTCCATGGGTTGGACAAGCAGGTTCACACTCATGACGAGGAGGATCGTCGTGACCACATGACCGAGCAGCACGATCGCGGAGACGACAACGCCCGCTATGGCCAGTCCTCGGCCCTTGAGGGCGCGCTCCGGCTTCGCGATCATCACCAACGCCACGATCCCGAGCACCAACCCCACCAAGGGCGCAGCGAATGGAATGCAAAACAGCAATCCCAAGACTAACGAGATGATCGCCAAGACGCTGGTCTTTAGTGGCTGTGGGGGTTGTTCGGCGGCGTAGGTGTCGCCGGCCGGATTCGGGTTGAACTGTGTCATGTCAATGGTCTCCTTCGTGAGCTGCGCGAGTTAACATATGTTGCCATCGATCCTTCGGCCCTTAACGGTACAGCGCAAAATCGCTCCGTCGCCCCCGTTGGGGGATGCGGATTGCGTGATCCGTTTCCCCAGGGCTCGCTGCGCTTCGCCCTAGGCTTTATTCCGTCGCCGCTCTGCGGCTTTACACCGGTGCGGCTTTGCGGCCTCATCCCGTTGCCACCCGGCGGCTGGAATCCGGCGAACAAAGCAACTTCGCGCTCTCCGCCTAATTTCCAGGTTCCTAATCCCCTGGTCCCTCGATCCCTTGGTCCCTTTGGTTCCGGCCGTGGGCCGCGCTGTGCTACTCGGCGCGCTTGTAGGTGCCGGTCATCTCCAGCTTCTTGAACCAGTGCGCCATGTCCGCCCATTCGTCGAGACGCCACTCCAGCATATCGTTGTCCACGACTTTCAGCGTATGCACGCCGTAGCTCGTCGTGCCGTCGAGCCCGACGCTGGTGTACGGCATCGTCCAGGTTTTATCTGCCTCGTTGTACGACGCGGAGCCCTGCTCGGGGTATCCCCAGTTGTTGAACATCCACCAGATGTACTTCTTGTTCTTGGGATGCCAGCTCCAAATTCCCGCGCTGTCGTACTTCGTGTCGCCGCTCGCACCCGAGATCGTCCCGTGGAGACAGCGATCGTCGAGCGTCCACCGCCAACTCGCCGTCCCCGTCCACTTGTTGTGCGGCGCTTCGGCGTTGAGCATCTCGGCTTCCCACGTCCAGGACCCCACGAAGACATCGTACGCCTTCAGTTCATCGGGGCGATCCGGCCGGTTGATCTTCGCGAAATCGACCGTCGGCGCGGCACATCCGGCCACGAACAATCCACACACCGCCCCCAAGTACAGCACATTTCTCGCAATCATGATGATGTCTCCTATTCAGACGGGCCCAACGAGGTCTTTACGGTGCAACGCCCAATCGGCGTGGCCTCGGCCTCGCGCGGCATCCTAATGACACGCCGCCGCCGATACCAGCGAAAAAAATGAACGACCATTGGGGAGGGTCCATGACGCTATCGGCGGGGCTGATCAGAGCCCCAAGCGTCAGCGCGGGGTCTTCGTGGACAGACCGTCGGTCTTTGGACCCGCTCGCTTACGCTTGGGGCTCTGATCCAGTACCCGACGTGGGTGATGTCACGCGCCACTTCGCTGTTTCGCGAACCGTTCCCGCGCGGTCACGCCTCGTCCATACACGATCGTATAAGTATAACCTGAGTCTAGCTTCCCCAGCTTCTCGATTTCACCGTTTGGCCACCGGACTTCGACCTCGGCGACCGTTACCTGCCCGAGCCCGATACACTGCACGAACTCCGACTGAGACAGATAAGATCCGCCTGTGTGAACAGCGCGCGTCTGTCGCATCCCGCCATGCGAGACCGTCACCAGCGCGCCCACCGCGTCCGGATTCCGGCCTGCGCCGCGGAGCCGCACACGAATCGCGTGATTGTCTGCGGGCAGATCGTTGCGCAGGAGGCGAGGTCGTCCGCCGTTGACGGTCAGCAGTACATCGAGATCGCCGTCCTGGTCGATGTCCGCGCAAGAGAGCGCGCGAGCGACGACAGGCGCCGCGAAATCATCGCCGACACGGTCGCTGATATCGTCGAAGCGGCCGGATCCGTTGCCGCGTAGTAGCTTCGGATTCTGGGCGAAGGTGATCTCAGTTTGAACGGTGCTGATCTCCGGCTCGATGTGGCCGTTGGCCAGCATCAGGTCCGTCCATCCGTCGAGATCGAAGTCCGCGAAAACCAATCCGAATGTGAGGGTCAGGAGCGTCGGCCGGCTGATCCCGGCCCTCCCAGCGGCATCAACGAACATCTCCATGTCACCCAATCGTTCATAGAGCGAGACGGGCTCCTTGCTGAAGTTCCCGATGGCGATACTGAGGCTTCCGTCGTTGGTCAGGTCGGCCGCCGCGACGCCCATCCCGGCGCGAGCGCGACCGTGCTCGTCATATCCGCAGCCCGCGAGAAGCCCGACTTCCTCGAACCGCCCGGCTCCGCGGTTGAGGTATAGGAAATTCGGTTCCGTGTCATTCGTGACGAAGATATCCAGCAGATGGTCCTGGTTGAAATCACCGGTGAGGACACTCATCGACTTGCCTTGATCGTTCAACACACCTGCCGCCGCCGAGACATCCGCAAGGCGACCGCCCCCTCGATTCTCAAATAGGCGGCAGGTCCGTCCGCGGTATACCTGTGGCATCGAGTAGGACTTATGCGTGCCATCGAGCGTGGTGTACACGTCTGTGTCCGATGACCAGGCGACGTAGTTGCACACAAACAGGTCGAGGTCACCGTCCAGATCGTAGTCGAACCACGCGACCCCTGTTGACCAATCGGGGATCACTTCCCCAGTGCGTTCCGCCGAGTCACAGACGAGCAACTCCGTGGTCACATCGCAATAACGCCCTTCATCGTTTCGCAGCAGGATGTTTCGCCCGAGTCCGGTCAAGAACAGATCGCAATCACCATCCCCGTCATAGTCAGCCGCGGCCAGGCCCATGCCGTAGAAGCTGATTTCGCTGAGGCCGGTTTGGACGGTGATATCGTCGAAATGCCCCGTGCCGTCGTTTCGGTATAGCTTCGGCGTGGGCTTGGAGTCGAGCGTCTTATGGCCCGGCCATTCGCAACCATTGGCCAGCAGAATATCCGCGTCGCCGTCGCCGTCGTAATCGAAGAACCCACCGCCTGCGCCGACGGTTTCGGGCATCCATTTTTTCCCGGTAGCACCGTTGCAGTGCGTGAAGTCGATGCCGGCCTCGGCCGTGATGTTGACGAAGACAGGCAATGCGGTGTTTAGTGGATCGATGGCTTCCGACTCCGATGCCGTGGAGGCATACGCCGCCGCTGTCGGCCGTTCCTGCGGCGCATCGCGCCGGCAGGAAAGGAGGCTCAACACCAGCAATATCCCAGCGACACACAGGACGGCCTTCGGCCGCAACAGAAGGGACCAAGGGACCAAGGAGCCGAGGGACCAGGCGATCACTTGCCAACCGAGTTTCAGCGCCGATCGAAAACCGCCGACACCGTGGACGCCATCGTGCGGCCACCCTGCACTGCAAACGATCGATCTCCTTGTAGCGCCAATCGATAGCCGCTGGCCACTCGACCCTTCGGTCCGTTGGTCCCTTGGTCCCTCAATCCCTTGGTCCCTCGGTGTCTTCAAGGATTCACGCCTTTCGTCGCCGAAGGCGAATACGTAAATCCCTGAAGCTCGATCCGATGCACGTGAACCGCCTGGGCTTCGAGGTTATTTGCGGGATGCGCGAGGCGGTGGGCTGTGGTGATCTCCAAGGCCGATTCGTCGATCTGATAGTGTTCATAAGCCGATCTCGCCGCCTCGGCCTCGGCTTCGCGCCCGAGTGCACGGAGTGACAGCATCTTGTAGTAATGGGCAATGCGATCTTCGGGGTCGATTCGCAGGACTTCCTCGCCGGCCGTCATTGAGTCGTCGAATTGGTGGTTGCGATAGTGGACGACCGCCAATTCGCGCCAGGCTGCCCGATCTTCGGGGAACGTTTCCAACACACGCCGGTAGGCCTTGATGGCTTCGTCATAGCGGCCGTCCTCGGTGAGCACCTGCCCCCAGACCCACGCGGTCTGCGGATCGCCGGGCGTGATGTCTTCTGCCTTGCGGAGTGATTCGTACGCCCCGTCCAGATCGCCTTCGACGCGGGCGACACGCGCCAGGTTGCGATAGCCGTCGACGCGATCAGGATAGGATTCGATGAGCTGCCGAAATGCGTCGGCAGCCGCGCGCGTGTTTCCCTGCAGCAGGAGGCCGATGCCATAGTCGTTGTACCGCGTCCACTCGACCGGTGAGCCTTCAGCGGTCGTCGCGATGCTGCCGGCGTGACCGATCGGAAGCGTAACCTCCACGGCGGCGATTTCCGTTACCGGCAAATCGGGGACCGCGTCAAACATCGCAAAGGCGTCGCGGTTGGCTTCGAAAGCAAACTCCGTGTATGCGCGATCGAACTTCCGCCACAGAAGGCGTACGCGGATGGTCAAGGCGCCGCCGGCAAGTTCCGCCGGCACTTCAAACTCGAAATGCGCCACGTCGGCCGTGCCCGGTCCGATCACGCGCGTGTACACGGCGGCATGGATGTTGTGGGCGTCGCGGCGGAAGATCCTCCGGCCGTCATGGCCGACCATAACGGCGCGATAGAAATGCGCATCAGGATCGACCCGGCCGTCGTCGCCGATGGCGCCGCTGACGCCCAGCAAGCCGCCGGCATCATCCAGCAGGGACACCTCCAGCCAGCCCTGGTTGGAGTCGATTGTCCCACCCGGGAAGGTATGGCCGACGTTCAAGTTGCGGACGACCACGTCCACCTGCACGTCACAGCCCGCGGGGATCGTCGGCATCATTCGGTCGATGGGATAGACGGATTCCGCCGTCTCGTCACCGTCAAGCACGCGAAGCGCGAACACATCCACGCGGAGCTTGTGATCGCGCATGAACGCCTCGGTTCGCTCGATCCCATCAACGTCGCCCCGCACAAAGGGCAAGGCCGTATTCACCGCCAAAAACCGGTGCGACTTGACATAGCCGTTCCTTGCGGAGACGTCACCAAGAACAGCCAGCTCCGGCGGCATGTGGCAATCCTGACAGACCCGCTTGTTCTCCGGCAGGTAGAACGTCCGCGACGCATTTCGAGCGACGCCGCTGTCGTGCCAGTTATCGTATTCGTCCTGGCCGCGAATCCAGCGGTAGTTGTTGACCGGAAGGTCCAGACTTACCTTGTGACACACCGCGCAAAACTCGCTGTCACGGAAGAAAGGCTTGAGCATCTGTTGTTTGTGGACCGCAGGCCTGGCCTTCAGGGCGGTGTCATGCAGAAACGCCGCCGCACCGGAGTCATGGCCCGCGAACAGGTAGGGGTCCTCCTGCTCGTCCGGGATGTTGTAGTGGCCGTTGCCAGTGTTGTTGTGGATGGCGTCGATGGCATGGCACGCGAGGCAAGTCAGCCCGGCCTGGGCCGCGACACTTCGGCGGTCGATGTCATCCGACATCTTACCCGCGATCATCAACGCCGGATCGTGGCATCCCGAGCACCATTTGGATCGAACCTGCGCCAACCGGGATCGCGGAATGCCCGACTTGGCCATGTGTTCGAGGATGGGCTCGTTCTCGTCCGTGGCGGTCTCGCGCAGCAGGTTGATCGTCGCCTCATAGAATGGATTGTTGAACGATGCGAAGCGATGCGCCGACGATGCCCATTGCGCCACGATGTCCGCATGGCAGCGGCCACAGCTCTCGGCGCCAATCAGGGTCGAGACGATAAAGCCGTACTTCGAGAAATCATCCTGTGGCAGCTCCGTGTTTCCGGCATGTTCCTGCAACAGGGCCTTCTCCGGTAGCCATCCGCCTGTGGTCGTGGTTGTGCCGGCGGGGTAGAACAGGCTCGCCGTCGGCACATCCGCCGCAGGCATCCAGGGCAACGCCGGCCTTCCTTCCCGCCCGGTGTGGTAGGCGAGCGAACTCTCCATTCGACGGTCTTCCGATGCAGTCGCCGCGCCGTCTCCCGGCCGCCGTCCAGTCTCGTGAGGCGTGAGCGTGTGTCCGACAACGGCGAGCACCGCAAGACCCGCAACTGCCGTTGCCAACGACCGCCACGCCCTGGCCGGCGGAGGCGCCGAAGACCAGATTCGGTGCAGCGGATAGGCAATCAGGAGCCCGGCGGCGACCGACACGTGTATCCACCATATCCATCCATTGTCGCGACTGGCAGCGGCGGTCATGATGAACAAACCCGTTCCCGCCAACGTCAACATGCCGATCAGCACGAACACACCGGTCGCCACCGTGCGGGTGCTCCTGCGAAGCCAGACCGGTGACAAGTGCCAAATGACGAAGGTGATCGCGAGCAGCGCGAGAAGCAAGCCGAGCCCGGTGTGTGACAGCAACATCACTTGATAGAACCGGGATAACGTGATGCCCGAATCGCCGACCGGAGTCCCGCGCCATGCGTCAATCAGGCGATTGGCCAATAGATACAGCGTGTTGGCGAGAATCAGCGTGGTCAGCACCGTCAGAACGGTCAGCAGCGCGGATCGCCCCGAGGCTGACCTGCCGGCGTATCTGGTGCCGTGGTACCGCCGCGCAGAGTCGCCCGCGCGTGTCGTCTCGGTGCTCGATGCAGGCTTGCGCTTCCTCATGCGCTTCCGCTTTCACACGGCTGCGGACCGACCGAACGGGCCGGGCATCGCGTGCCACGGCGCCGAGCCGGCGCTGCCGTGGGTGTCGCGCCATCTTGTGATATCTCACGGTCTCGTTCAGTCGTACAGGCCAGAACCGGAGGTTGCAGCGCGTTGCGCAGGTTCGTCGCCACCCGGCCCGTCTCGATGCCGGTGACCGGATCGAGGGATCGATAGGTGTTGAACGCTGCTTTCAGGGAACCCATAAACGACGCGTGTCTTCTTCCGCGACGGTAGTCCGGTTCGCGCGGCGGGTGCTTGAGGTAGCGGCAGACACGGTCCAGGTCGGGGGCAATCAACAGGCTCGCCGAGTAGTACATCAGATCGCGCGAGCGGTGCAGGCACGCACCGCCGACCTTCTTTTCGGCGAGCGCCAGGTCGCAGATGCCAGCCTGGCGGATACCGGGTATACCGATGCACGTCAGACCGTCAATTAACCAATGGGTGAGCGTGTCAAAGTGGCGGCGGTGATGACCAAACGGCAATCCCGTCATGACCACCGACACGATCACGTTGCCCGGATCGAGAACGACGGAGCAACCCCCGCCGCGTCGCCTGTGAATGGGCACGCCGTCAGCCCGGCAGGCGTTCAAGTTCAGTTCCAATTGCGGCTGACTGCCCGAACCGAGGACGACCATCGTGTCGGTCGGCCGACGGACGCGGACCCTGGTTGCCCCGTCGCGACGCGTGGCACGGATCATGTCGTCGTCACAGGAATAACAGGGATGCGAAGAATCTCGCATGGGGCTACCGCTTCGTCGCGCTGATGTGGATCGCGGAACCCGCAGCGACTTCGCTGGCCTCCATGATGGCTTCGGACAGCGTCGGGTGCGGGTGGATCGTGACCATCAGGTCTTCCAGGGTCGCGCCCATTTCCAACGCGAGCGTGCCTTCGGCGATCAGCTCCGATGCATGTGGGCCGACCATGCCCACACCCAGAACCAGCTTCGACTCGGGATCGGAGATGATCTTCACGAGTCCGTCGGTACGGCCCATCGTTCGTGCCCGGCCCAGCGCCGACAAGGGAAAACGCCCGATATTGACCTTGATGCCCTGTTTTTCGACTTCTCGTTCCGTCAGACCCGCCCAGGCCAATTCCGGATCGGTGAACACGACGGCCGGAATCGCGCGATTGTCGAAGGCGGATGGTTGACCGGCGATGACCTCGGCGACCACCTTCGCTTCGCGGCTGGCCTTGTGCGCGAGCGCCGGCCCCGGCGTGACGTCACCGATGGCGTAGATGTGAGGGACGGACGTGCGGCCCTCCTCGTTCACTTCAATCAGTCCACGATCGTTCGGCACGATGCCGGCCGTGTCCAGTCCGAGGTCGTTCGTGTTGGGCTTGCGGCCGATGGCGACGAGCACTTGGTTGAATTCGTCCTTGCGGGTTTTTCCGTCGTGCTCAATGGTCACGGAAAAACCCGCCGAGGTCTGTTCGATGCCGACGACCTTGGACTTGACCTGAATGGACTCGAACTTCTTTTTGCAGTTCTGGACGACGACCCGGACCAGGTCCGCGTCCGCGCCGGTCAGGAGCCTCGGATTGAACTCGACCATCGTGACCCGTGATCCCAGGCCCGCGTATACGAGCCCCATTTCCAATCCGATGTAGCCGCCGCCGACGACCAACAACCGTTGGGGAACTTCGGGAATCCGCAGCGCCTCCGCCGACGACCAGACCGGCAGGTTATAGGCGGGCGGCAGCTCGTTGATCCGCGAGCCGGTCGCGATGATGCAATCACGGAAGTCGATTCCAGCGGTCTCCGCGCCCTCGATCGCCAGCGAGCGGGGACTGTCGAACCGGGCTCGCCCGCGAACCACCTCGACGCCTCGACGCTCTAGCAAACCGCCAATACCCCGCGTCAGCCCATCGACGACGGATTCGGTCCACTGGCGCAAGGCGACCGGGTCGATCTTCAGATTGTCGAAGGTCAGGCCCGCCTTGGATGCCTCGCGCGCGGCGGAGGCCAACTCAACGACGTGGATCAGCGCTTTCGACGGTATGCACCCTTCAGTCAGGCACACACCGCCAAGCCGCTCGCGTTCCTCGATGAGCGTGACTTCCTTGCCGAGATCGGCGGCGCGCAGGGCGGCGACATAACCACCGGGCCCGGCGCCAATGACAGCGACTTCTGTTTCCTGACGTAAGCTTCCGACAACCATTGCTATTCCTCCGCGCAGTCTGATGAGGCTGAGAGCATGTAAAAAAAGGTTCTTCACGGATTTCCGGGGAATATACAGAACCCAACCAGCCACGGAGTGGCGCAAGAAGATAGCCCACGGCGCAAGCCGTGGGATCGCATCGGCATGCGCTTTTCCCAGCCCCGAAGGGGCGAAAGATACCCCTCGACCTCTTCTTTCGCCCCTTTGGGGCTCGCCGGTTCGCACACGCCAGAGCCCCACGGCTTACGCCGTGGGCTATGTTCTTACGCCCCTGTCGGGGCTTCAACACTCCCCGATAATCCGTGAAGAACCTAAAAAAAGGGAGCTTAGCTTGTGGCACAGGCGTCTCGCCTGTGTCTACACCGCCTTTGGCGGCGGTGCCACAGTTGATTCCACCTTTTTCAGGCATATTATGCAAAACCCCGTGAACGGTTACCTATGTCTCGAGCAGCAGCAGGTTCGGGTCTGACAATTGCCGCACCATCTCGCTCACGAACCGTGCGGCATCCGCGCCATCCGCGATGCGATGATCGAAGGCCAGCGTGAGCGGCAGGATCTTGCGGATGGCGATCTCCCCGTCCACGACCACCGGTTTTTCCTGCACCCTGCCCATGCCGAGAATGGCCACCTCCGGGTAGTTGATCGTCGGGATCAGCGCCGTGCCGCCGAGTGGGCCCACATTGGTTATCGTGAACGTTCCACCGCGCAGATCGTCCACCGCGAGATTGCCTTCGCGAGCCTTGCCGGCCGCCTCCGCAATGTCGGTCGAGATTTGCAGAATGCTTTTGCGGTCGGTGTCGCGGATCACCGGAACGATCAGCCCGTGCCCCGTGTCCACCGCGATTCCAATGTTGTAGTACTTCTTGTATATGATCCGCTCGCCGAACGGATCAAGGCTCGCGTTGAACGCCGGCGCGACACGGAGGCCCGCCGTTACCGCCTTGATGACAAACGGCAGGAGCGTCAACCGCTCGCCGGGCTGACCGGCGCGGCGCTGTCGCTCCTTCTCGCGGAACGCTTCGAGCAGCGTGACGTCGGCATCGTCCATGTGGGCGACGTGGGGCACCAGGACCATGGACGTCACCATCTTGCGGGCTACCTTGCGGCGAATCGAACGGAGGGGCTCCATTTCCACCGGTCCCCATTGCGCGAAGTCCGGCAGCGGCTCGATGTCGAGGAACGGGATCGCGTGGGCCGCCGTCGCAGCGACGTCCGCCTCCGCACGACGCTCGCGCTCGACGGGCGTCTCCGACTCCGCGCCGGCGTCGCCCTGTTGCTCTATGAAGCGTCTTACATCCTCGGGCGTGACCCGTCCGCCCGGGCCGGTCGGTGGAACCAGGTGAATGTCGATCTTCAACTCTCGCGCCAGCCGTCGGGTGGCCGGTGCCGCCACGACGCTTCGGGCGGCGCCCGCAGGCGCCTGAACGGAAGTCGACGGTGCGGTGACGGATTGGGCGGCGGTTGTTGCCGCGATTCGCCCCGCATCATCGGTCGAAGCCGCGACCGTGGGTGCAGCGGCCTCCTCGGCAGCAGCGGCCTTCGTAACTTCGGCGGCCCCCGTGCCATCGTCGATGACGGTGACGACATCGCCGACGAGGACGATGTCGCCCGCCTTTCCCGCAAGCGAAACGATCTTGCCGCTACGTGGAGACGGGATCGTAATCGCGGCCTTGTCGGTTTCTACGTCGACCAGCGGCGCATCTTCCTCAATCAGCCCGCCGACCTCGACGTGCCATCGGAGGATCTCGCCCTCATGAATGCCCTCCCCAAGGTCGGGCAGCTTGAACTCGTACACGTGGGTCTCCTAGAAGTCGACGGTGTCCTCGATGGCCCGGCGAATGCGATCCGCGTTCGGCATGAAATCGTTCTCCCGGCCGAAGTACGGCATTGTGGTATCGTAACCCGTAACGCGACGGACGGGGGCCTCAAGGTGCATCAGGACCTTATCATTAATGGTCGCAATAATCTCGGAGGCGGGACCGAACGACTTCGGGGCCTCCTGGACGACGACACATCGCCCCGTCTTTGCGACGGAGGCGGCGATAGTGTCGCCATCCATCGGGGAGATAGTGAGCAGGTCGATCAACTCGATGCTCACCTTGCGATGCTGCTGGATCTCCTCGATAGCTCGAAGCGTGGGCCGCATCATTGCGCCCCAGGTGATAACAGTCAGGTCGTCCCCCCCCTTGACGACCTGGGCTTTTCCAATCTCAAAACCCTGTTCCTTCTCCGGAACCTCCTCGCGAAACGCCCGGTAGGAACATTTCGGTTCCATGAACACCACAGGATCCGGGTCGCGAATCGCGGCGATCAGCAGACCGCGCGCGTTGCTCGGCGTCGACGGAATGACCACCTTCACGCCCGGAATGTGTGCGTATGTGGCCTCGTGGCTCTCCGAATGATGCTCCAGGGCTCGTACCCCACCGCCGTAGGGCATTCGCACGACCAGGGGCACCGTGAACTTGCCATGTGTCCGACCGCGAAACCGGGCGGCGTGTCCTTCGAGCTGACCAAGCATCAAATAAGAGAATCCGGAAAACTGCATCTCCGCCACCGGCCGAAGGCCCGCGATGGCCATTCCGATGGAGGTCCCCAGAATTCCCGATTCAGCGAGCGGCGTGTCGATGACCCGGTCCTCGCCGTATTTCGTGTGAAGACCATCCGTCACGCGGAACACGCCGCCGTTGACGCCGATGTCTTGTCCGAGCGCAATGACGCGGTCGTCGCGTCCCATTTCCTCATCAAGAGCCAGGTTGATCGCCTGGACCATATTCATCCTACGCATCAGAAGACTCCTTCCGAAGATTACCGAGGAATTCGGCCCGCTGTTCTTCAACGCCGAGATGCGTCGTGCCGAAGACGTGATCGAACGGCGCGTCGGGCCTGAAATCCGTCCGGGATTCAAACGCCTTGACCGCATCCTCGATTCGTTGCTTCGTTTCAGCCTCCAGTTCCGCTTCTCGCTCGTCGCTCCATATCCCCTTTGCTGTCAGGTAGTCCCTGAAACGCGGCAAGGGGTCGCGTTTCTTCCACACCTCGAGCTGCTCGGCCGGCTGGTACCGGCTCGGATCATCCGCCGTCGTGTGCATCATCATTCGGTAGGTCACGGCCTCGATGAACGTCGGACCGCCGCCGGCACGTGCCCGGTCGAGTGCTTCCTTTGTGGCACTGTATGTTGCCAGGGCGTCATTGCCGTCGACCTGGACCCCGGGCATGTCATAGGCAATGGCCTTCTGAGCCAGTGTCCTGGAGTGAGTCTGTTTTTCCCGAGGCACCGAGATCGCCCACTGGTTGTTCATGCAGATGAAGACGACCGGCGCCTGCCACACCGAGGCGAAGTTCATTGCTTCGTGGAAATCACCCTGCGACGTCGCCCCGTCGCCCAGGAAACACACGACGGCCGAATCGTTTTCGCCACGCAGCTTCATCGCGTGGGCAATGCCGACGGCATGGAGGGTCTGCGCGCCGATGATGACCGAGATGGGCAGCATGCGGTCGCCGCCGGGAAACCCATTCCCTTCTTCGTATCCGTTGTAATAAAGGAGGAGATTCTCAATGGGCTCGCCGCGCATCAGGCGTCCGCCCAACTCCCGGAACGAGCCGACGAACCAGTCCTTTGCAGTCATGGCCAGCGCCGGGCCACAGGCCGCCGCCTCTTGCCCGACGGACAGGGGAAACGTGCCGATCCGTCCCTGTCGCTGGAGTTTCAGCATTCGGTCGTCAACGGCCCGGGCGAGGACCATCGCCCGATATAATCGGGTCAGGTCCTCCGAGCTGAGGTCCGGCTCCCACTGTTCGTCCACCTGGCCGAACTCGTCGAGAACCTGAAGGTGAGAAATGCGAAAGCCCTGATCTTCCGAAAGCCCGCCGGGTGGGGAATCAAGTCCGATAGAATCCGCAGGTTTCGAGGCTGGGCATTCACCGGTACCAGTGTAGGTTTCGCTTCGGTGCATTTTTCGATTCTCCGTCTCTGCGCCCCAAGGTGACCTCACACCAGGGCCAGCCCGGAAGCCGCAACCCTAACCCATGTTGTTGCTATGTATTACGGCTTCTGCCGGCATTTTAGGTCTCTGCGTGACGCAGGTGGCGATCGCCGATCTTTTTTCCTTTTCTTGCCAAGAACAGCTTGACATCGATCATCTATAGATAATAATAATGGTTAGTGATTGAATAGTCAAGGCCCAACTGGAGAAAATTCACGTGGCCCGCATGACCGCCAATCGACCCGGCACACCCGAAAAAGCCAGCCCCCGAGCCATGGCCTGGAAGCGGGGGTGCGGACGGGGCTCCATTCTGGGACGTGGGCGGCCCTTCCGTGGAAAGCAGGGTGCGGTTGCGGATGCGGGGTGGGACGAGCGGTTGCAGCGTGCGGCGGCGGCG
>JAUVGW010000009.1 GCA_030593565.1 Phycisphaerae bacterium
CAACCGTCTCCCCCGCCGCCAATCGCTCCAACACCAAGTCCACGCGTTCCCACGGAATCGCGAAGCCGATCCCCCCGTCATACCACTCCGCCCCCGCCAACGGCCCACGGCCGCCCGCCATTGGCACGATCAACCCGATCACGCGTCCATCGATGTCGATCAGCGGCCCACCGTAGTTTACGGGCGACGTCTTCGCATCCGTCTGCACGGCATTCCCGTTTCGTCGGCCCAATGCGCTGACGATCCCCAGCGACACCGACGGCCTCGCGCCGCCCAATCCCCGACCGCACGCAATCGCATACTGCCCCACATCAGGCGCCTCGCCCACCACCCACCGTGCGGGTGTCAGCCCCGTGGCGTCGACCTTCACCATCGCCAGACGACGAATCAGATCCCGCGCCAGCAGCTTCCCGACAAACCGCCGACCGTCGGAAAGCGTCACCGTAATCACGCTCGGATCCCGTGCGAAGTTGAAACTGCTCGTCAGAATCAGCCCATCCGCCGACACGACCAATCCCGTCGTCGGCCCGTCACCGAGGCGAAACGTCTCCGCTGCAGGACCCCCGTACGTATTCCCAACCAACGGCTGCGCCCCGCCGACCGTCTCGATCGATACCACCGCAGGCTCCACAACCGAGACCGCCGCACGAATCACCTGCCCCCGCGCCTGATCAAAAACAGACGATGCCAACGGCCCACCGTCGCCGTCGACACGAACATCAACCCCTTCCGCCGCACCGCCCACAGGCATACCCACAGCCAACGCCCCGCAAACCAGCACCTTCGCCACGAATTCCGCCATCACGGCTTCCCCCCCACCGTTAGCAACAGATGGACCACACGCTCGCCGCGCTTCACGACGAATTCCACGCGTTGCCCGGGCAACAGCGATTTCCTCACACGTTCATAATCCGCAGCATCTCCGATCCGCCGGCCATCGATCGCGATAATCAGGTCGTCCGGCTCGATCCCAGCCGCCGCCGCAGGCGAACCGGACCGCACGCGTGCCACGTACGGCGACACATGTCGATATCCAAACTTCGACAGCTTGATGCCGACGTACGGCCGCTGCAAGACGGCGTCACGCTTGGCCGCAGCCCCGCCGTCCGCGACTGACGCGGCAGGCTCCGTTGTCGCAGGCTCAGTCGCCGCCGCCGGTCCCGTCGTTGCCGGCCTCGCCGTCTCCGCTCGCGACGTCGATCCGTCTCCAAGAAACGCGATCACCTCCTCCGACGGCAGCGCGTAGTTCAGCCGCGTATTCATCGTCGACGATTCGACGATCCGCCCGATCAGTCCGACGAATCGCCCCTGCCCGTCCAGCAGCGCCCCGCCGGGTGCCCCCGGATTCGACGTAATCGCATCATAAACCAGCACCGGCCCCCGATATGCGAAATCCTGCGCCAACCGCCGCGCATCGAGATCGACCCGCGCGCTCAAAACCCCGCGAACCACCGAAACCGGCTCGTCACCCTCCGCGATCTTGTACCAATTCCCAAACGCCAAGACCGTGTCACCGATTCGCAAATCGCCCGTCTCCGTCGGCGTCAAATGCGGCAACACCGACCCATCGATCTTCAACAACGCCAGCTGCCGATACTCGTCCACCCGCGCCAACGTGGCATCAAACGACCGCCCGTCGTTCACGACCACCCGCAGACCCCCGCTCCTCACCAACAAAGACAGCGTCGTGACGATCCGCCCGTCCTCGGAAACCAACACCCCCGTCCCATACCCATGCTCGCGGCCCAGCCCCGCCCCGTACAGTTTCACCACGGCCGACAGCCCCCGCTCGATCGGATTCACCACCACGCCGGACCCCACTGTCCGTTCGTCCGCGCCAACATCACCGGACAACACGCCAAACACCACCGATGCAATCGCAACAACCGCCAACGATCGCATCCAATGCGGCCGACACTCGCGAGAATACCCCGCCACCCGGCTTGCCGTTTGGCGATCCAGTTTCCTACTCGTCTTCATAACGGCCGACTCGAAGTCAACACCTCCTCGAAACGCTCCTCAACACGCAGCTCGCCATCCACATAAACCCACCGAACATGCGGCAGTTTCAACGCACCGCTCCGCCGATAGTCGCCATATTCATAGCGCACTGCTTCACCTGTAACAGGATCCTCAAACGCAATGCGCAGAAGCCGCCCGTCACCATCGTCGAACGCCACAAGGCACACAGGCACACCGACCGCCTCCCACCGCAGAACCACCGCAATCGAACCACGAACCTCGTCACCACCAATCACCCGACGGCCCCCGACAGCCGGATCATCCGACTCCGTCAACACCGCCCACCGCACGGCACGCTCGACGGCCCCGTGATCCGCCGGCGCACCCGGCCTGCGTATGTCCGCAGCCGACTCCGTCACATCCAACGCGACGCCGTCACCCACGGAATCACCGCTCCGCAGACCCGCGCCCCGCGCCCGCAGGAACCGCACAGCGCCCGCCGTCTCACGCCCCCCGACGAAATCCTGAAAACGTCCGACCGCTCGCCGCACCGCCCGACGATTCGCCACCCCCGACACGGCATGTGACGACCACTTCTCGAACCTCGCAGCATCCTTGCCGCTGCCGAGATTCTCGTCGTCGCCCGGAAACGGCAAATCCCTCAAACGGAAGCGCGCTCGTTCCGTCGTCCCGCCACGCTGATACACAACCTCCACAGGCCAACCGCCGGGGTACGTCCCCAACAACGACAGAAATTGATTCGCCGTCCGAATCGTCTTACCGCCGAATCGAACGATCCGATCACCGGACCGCATCCCGGCATCGAACGCCGACGCCCCCGCCAACACCCGATCCACCAACACCACGCCGTCCTGATTCATAACGGTAAAACCAGCCGTCGCGTGCTTCACCGCATACCCCGCCCACAGCGCCGGGATAAACCGCTTGATCTGATTGACCGAAATCGCGTACCCCACGCCCACATTGATCCGCCCGCGTTCTTCCAGCGAAATCCGACCGTTAATGCCGACGACCCGACCCGCCGAGTCGAACAACGGCCCACCCGAATTCCCCGGATTCACCGGCGTATCCGTTTGAATGCAATCGGTGTAACGCAGTGCCCGCCCCATTCCCCACTGATAGCGATGCACCCCCGAGATAATCCCCAACGTCACCGTCGGCGTGTAGTCCTCCGCCAGCCCAAACGGGTTGCCCATCGCGATCGCCCCATCCCCCGCCCGCACCGCATCCGAATCCCCCAACGGCACCCAAGGCCAAATCACAGACGGCCGACCAGCGAAAGCCGACAGCTGACGGCCAACGGCTGATGGCTCCCCACGTCGCCGCCCCACCAGCTTGAACATCGCCACATCGCCGGTCGGATCAACGCCCAGCACTTCATACTCGTACAAATGGTGGTCGGACAGCCCGCCCAGTCCCATGCGACTCGCCGCCATGCCGGCCACGACGTGATGATTCGTCAGGCCGTAGCCTTCAGGATCGATGATCACGCCCGCCCCGCCGCCCTGCCGACCCACGTCGAACATGCACACCACCGCCGGCGCGGCATCTGCGATCACCTTGATCTGTGCCCGTTCAAACGCCCTGACACGGGCAAGCGCCCCGGCATCAACCGGCCCACCGCCACCCGCCCGCCCGGTGACAAGCAGACACATCAAAATCCACACCGGCGCTCCTGACATCACCGTTCCTCACCCCGATCCACCAACACCGATCGCGATCCGTTTAGCCGCGACCCACAGGGGAGCGCGTTGCGGCATCGGTGCCCCAAACTGTAGCACCGGCTGTACCCAATGCAGTCGACATTGGCGGAAAAACCCCGCCACTCGGCTTGCCGTTTGGCGGCCGGAAATCCGCACCACGGCTAGTTTTGGAATGGCTCCTTCGGCGTATTAACCGCGCACTCCCCCAGTCGCCATGATCGGAAAGATCAAGATCCTCCCCATAATCGCATTCCAGTGTCAACGTCTTGACACCACGCACATCGAGCGAAATCACCCGCGGCCGTTCGCCGCCCCGCACGGCCCCGGACGAATACAGTTCCCGCCCGTCGGCCTTCACACGAAACACCACGTTACCATGCGGCGCCACCAGATCATCCACCCCGATCATCGCCGAAAACCGCTCGTATTCACCATCCAGCGAATAGCTCACAGCGGAAAACGCATGAACGCCGAGACCTTTCTCATGAACGCGCCCCCCCAACGAAATCGGCCCTCCCGTGACGTTCTGATCCACATGAACCGGCCAATCCACATCAAACAGGCTTCGTCTCACCACGCCGGCAGGTTCCACATCCGACACGTAAACCACGCGATGGCTCCGCAGCAGAACGCGCTCGACGCACCGCCACGGAATCGCCAGCTCGCCCAACGAACCCGCGTCAATCACGAGCCGGCTCGCGTCGGCTTTCACAATCCGAACATCAAACCACCCACGCAGGCCCAAGTACACACTGACCGGCAGCCGTCCCCGCGACACTGGCGCTGCGCCAAGGACGACCGCATACGCCCGCTCCAGCGATGCCGTACGCACCTTCGCCCCAAACCGAAACGTCCAGCCCACAGGCGTCAAACCTTCCAACGCACCCGGAAGCACCGACGGCCCGCCCCCGCGAACCACAATCAACACATCCCGCCCAACGGCCCGCGCCGCCAACCGCGCCTGCAACTCCCGTTCGGCCGCCGCATCCTCCGCGATGGAAAACCGCACAGCAGCCAAGGCCGTCAACGGCATCCGCACTGGCCGATCCAACCCAATATCAACACTCAACACATCCGCCCGCCCATCCGGCGGCGACCGAAGCCGACCCATCACCCGGCCGCCGTCAGCAAGATAGAACATCCGCCGCCCCACCGAGCGATCCGCGGCCGTTCCCCGCGACACCCCCGCCCCCACAGGTTCAATCCCGTGCAGATCTGACAACGCAATCTCGCGATCGCACCCGTCGGCCCAATACCGAACAATCCCGTCACCACCGATTGAAATCAACGAGGCAGAAATGGTCTCGGCCTCAATCGTCGTCAGCCGTGCGCGCAGCGCCCCGTCAGGCCACGAATCACCGGGCGCGCTACTCGGCACATCCGCTACGGCCCCGGCCAAGCCGACGCCGACCCACAACAACGCCCCCAGCAGGATGCTACCGACACTGCTCACGATCCGGATGCGTCCTTTGCAAGTTGTTCATAGTACTGTTCCAACAGTTCACGATACCGGCTCGGAAACTGCCGCTGCAACGCCTGCAAGACTTGTTCACGTTCCTTCGGCGGCATCTTCCCCCAAACCTCCCCCGGTGCCGCGCGGGCCTTCCGAAGCCGCCCCACGTCGCCCTCGCCCCCCGGCAACGTCGATTGCTTGGCGCCTTGATCCGGTGGGCCGCCACCGCCGCCAGGCTTATCACACCCGCCGTCCTTCTTGCCGTCGCCCTTCTTGCCCCCGCACTTCGATTGCTTCTCCTTCTCCTCGATCGCCTTGATCAATGCATCCAACAGCACAATCGCCTCCTCCTGACGCGCCTTGACCGACTCCCCCGTATTCTCGTTCTTGATCTTTCGATGCGCACAGGCCAGCAAGTCACGAACATCTCCCAGACCATCCGGCACACGCCGCGGCAACTCGGTCAGAATCCCCACTGCCGCAACGCGAAGACGCTCCGGCGCATTCGGATATCGCCGCAAGAACGACGACAGCGTGGCCTGCGCCGCCTCATATTCCACGTTGTGAACCTGACAATACCCACGCATGAACGCGATATCGCCCGCCTCAGATGCATAACGATCCACAGGCCGATAGGCTCCCACGACTCGTTCGAGCATCGACTGACATTCGTCGATCCGATCAAGCTCGATCATCGCCGGCCCCGCCAGATGCGCCGCAGCCACCGCCAGGTAAGGATCATCATCCGCCGACAACGGCACCAGAACCTCAACCGCCCGCCCCGGCTCGTCCTCGTCAAGCAGGTCCAGCCCCTGCTTGAACACAGGTGACAACACCGCCAGCATCTCGCCGACAAACATCCGACGGTCCTCGCCGGTCAAACCATCCCGCGACGCCAAGACAAAATCCCGCCGCTGCCGATCATACCGATCACCGGCAGCCACATGCGCAAGGAAGCCGGAATTCACATCATCGACGGAAAACACCGGTTGCGAAGTCGCCACACCATCTCCACCGTTGACAGATGCCCGCCCGGACGACGGTTCATCCGCCCCCCGCGCCATCGCCGACCACCCCAGCACGACACCCACAACAAAACAAACAAGTCCAACCCGCAGCACCATCACAAAAACCCCATCACAGTTTCATAGCATAGAATTTCGGCTTTCGACTTTTCTGATTTCGGCTTTCGCCGTTTCACTGCCCTTTCCGCATCTGCTCGTCCATCGCCCGCGCCATGTCGGCCACCGCCGCTTGACGTTCGCACAATTTCCGCAGCCGCGCCGCGATCTGCTCGCCCGCGGCATCAGGACCGGCACGAACCTCCGCCAACAATCGCGTAGCCTGGTTGACGCGAAGCTGACACGATCGCAGCAGCTTCAACTCTGCCGAGCCCGGCAGCAGTGATCGACACCGCCCACCACCGCCGCCACCGCCACTGCCGCCGAAATCGTTCTCGTCCTGCTGCTTCTCCACCGCCTCGATCAGGTCTCGCAACGTCTGTTCAATCTCACCTTGAATCGCCCGCACATGTTCCCCTGTATCCGCCGCCGCGAGCCCGTCCGCCGCCTGTATCGCATCATCGCGAACCTGCCCCACGATCTCCGGGAACACCGCTGTCGTCCCATCCTCCACCAAAATCGTCAACGCCTCCTCCGCCTGATCGCCGACCTGACGCTGATCCTGCGAAACCTCCGCCAAACGCAACTGATCCATCCGCGTCCAATGCTCCTTGCCCAACTCCGAAAGATGGTCGGTCGCCTTGCTCACATCGATCTGCCGAGCCAACATCGCCCGAAACCGCGTCTCCAACGCCGCGAGCGCCTCTTCCTGCTGCTCCTTCCGAAGCTGGTCCAACGCATCCTCGACTTCATCCTGCGCCTGCTCCAACTTCTCGAGCGCCTTTCCCTGTTCGTCAAGCGCCTTGTCGAATTCCCCCTTCTCCAGCTCGTCCGCAGCCCCCTCTTGATGCGGAACAGCGCCTTCCACATCACGCGGACGCGGACCAGGCGGTCCCGCCGGTTTCTTGTCATCCGAATCCCCGCCCCCTTTGGCGCCCTTGTCTTTCCCACCGCCGCCGTTCTTTCCCCCCTTACAACCCTTCATCCCCTCAGCAACCCGCTTCGTCTTCTGGGCCGTCTCACGTTGCTCCGCAGCCTGTTTGTCCAGGTCCGGCTTCTCCCGTTGCCGACGCGCCTCGTCCGCCAACTCCTCCGCGGCCTCACGAAGTTCCTCGACCGCACGCGATTGATCCGATTTCGCCTCCCGCGCTTCGCCGCGTCCCAGTTTCGCCTCGGCCGATTTCATCGCCCCGGCGGCATCGTCCAATTCTGCAGCCGCCGCCTTCATCGCTGCCCCACCGTCATCCTCGCCAGCCGTGTCATCACCGGCACCTTCCCGCAACGTCGCCGCCAACGCCTCCGTCTCGCCACGCACCTCGACCTGGGCTTCTGCCGCTTTCTTGACCGCCGGCTCAGCCCGGTCGGTCTCCGACGCCAGATCCTGCTGCCGATCCAGCAGGCGCCGTGCCGTCTCCGCCGCCTTCTCCAAAACCTCCGCCCGCGCCTCGGCAGCCTTCGCCGACTCCGCCGCCGCCTTCTCCCGCCTCTGCTCCTCGACGATCGACTTCAGCGCCTCCCGCAATTGTGCCAACCGGGCAATATCCTCCTTATGCTGATCGAGGTTGTCCGGCTCCTCCAACAGGTATTTCAAGACGAACTGCAAATCCGCTGCCACCGCCTGCTGTTGGTCGGCCGCGTCAGAATAGCGGTCATTTTCCAGGCTCAGAATGATCGCCTCAATTCGACGCCTGATCTCAAAACGACGCGCTGTCCCCAACGCCTCCACCAGCTTGTCGGCCTTCTCCGGATCCGATTCACGCAGTGCGCGACTCAACCGAAACAGGCGATCCTCGAGCCGCTCCACCCGGTCCCGTATGATCGCCTGACGCTCCGCCAACGGATGCACCGCCTTCCCGTCTGGCGCCCCATCATCGTCACTCGGCACCACCGCTGCGGCACTCGTGGCCGACGCATCCCCGCCTCCTGTTGCGCCCTTCCCGGAATCCTGCGCAAGAACCACTGCCCGCGGCACGCCCGCGACGATCCCCAACCATGCCAATGCCACCGTCAATGCAAAACGCCGACCATGCCCAACGGTCGGCCCGCAACCCAATAATCCGCCAATCCGAAACTCACGACGCAACTTCATGGCCCGTCCCTCGGTTGACGCGCCGGCTCCTCGCCGAACAGTTCCTCGATTTCCCGTTCGAGTCGAGCCCGCGTGTCCTCGTGAATGTCCTCCTGAAGACGAAGGATATCCTGCAATAGCGAAACAGCCTCGTTATAGCCTTCCCATCTAACCAAGTTCGACAGGATCGAATACATCATCCTAACGATTCTAGCCTGTGACTGTTCCAAGTCATCAGCCGTCTCAGCAGCGAATCCCCGACCCAACCGCGACAGCGCATCCACCGCCGCCTCCATCTCCTTGCCAATCAAACGCCCCATCGGAACGATCACGCCATCGTCCAATCGCCGCCGCGTCTTCGGTCCCGCAAGCCGATTAACCCGCAATTCGGCAAGGATCCCCTCAAACTGACCACGCACGGTCTTGAGCCGACCGATCTGCTGACGCTGTGTACGCGCCTCCTGGGCATATCGTGTCGACGCGCCCACGCCCGTCGCCCTGCTGCGAAGGTCAACGATCCGCCGTTGAATCTGCTCCTGCGCCTTGATGATCTGCTCAAACTCCCGGCGCCATTCGTGCTCGCGCCGACCCAACTCCGCCAGCAACTCCTCCGGCCGAACAACACGCAACGTATAGGCAACCGTCTGACCGCACGCCCCCCCCCGATCCGGCAACCCATGATCGCGACCAACGGACGACATCGCCCCCTGACTCGGCCCCTGATTCCCCCGCCGCTCGTCGCCATCGCCATCCGAACTGGCGCCCGCCGGCTGATAATCCGCCGCCACGACCTGCAGCGTGATCTCGTCCCCGGCATGAACCGACAACGGCGATAGCGGCCAGACCTGTTTCACCGTGTACTTCATCTGACCGGGCTCGAACCCGGCGAGCGATTCAAACTCGGCGGCAGGCTGCGACGTCACCGCCGCCCCCGCCCCCGGCCCGCGCACAACCCGGTACGCCAGTTCCACACTGCGCAATCCCAAGTCGTCCTCGCACTCGACCGCCAGATTCAACGCCGCCCCCGCCGTCACGATCTCGCCCGTTCCCGGCAGCGACAGCCGAACCTTTGGTGATGGATCGGCAAGCAGACGAAATCCATACGTCACCGGCTGCTTGTCGTCGAACCCGTCCCGGTCGACAAGATCAAGGAAATACATACCGCTCCGTGGCGGCTCGAACGTAGCCGACACCCGATCACCCGACGCCGTCTGCGTCTCGATCACCCCGCCACGCGCGCAGCGCAGAACAGCCGACGCCACCGGCTTGTTCAACACCGCCTCGATCCGTACACGCGAACCGCGCAGAATATCCGCACTCGTCTGGCCGCTCGGCAATACAAACGAGGATTGCCCCGTATAGGACGGCGGCTGAATCTGCACGCTCACCTCCCGAACCGACGGACGATTCACCGCCTCGATACGATACCATTCCGTCGGCTCATCCGCGCCGATCCGCGAAACGAGAAACCGAACCTTCATCGACTGTCCCAACGGCCCATAGTCCAGGATGAACTCGTCCAGGCCGCGACGGTCCATGCCGCGTCTGGACCTTCCCCCCGACAGCGGCGCGAACTCCGCAATCAGCCCACGCGGCACCTCGCCGTCGGCCTTCGCCACGACAGTCAGATCATCCCCGATCGGCCACCGCAACCGCCCCCCCGCAAAACCCTCAACCGTTATCCGCGTCCGCGACGGCCACGGAACATCCGCAAGCAACAGGTCCCGCGCGACGTACGTCCCAACAGTCTCGCCGGCGAACAGCAACATGCCGATCACCATCGCCAACACGCCCAGCCCCAGAACCTCATGACGTCGCTGACGCCGACGGTGCAAGACGGCCTCGGGGCGCACCGACTTGAACCGCCGCGCCGATTGATCGATCAGCGCCGCCACCATCGCCGGCGATTCACGCGCGGAATCCACCTGCACAACACCCGTCGCGTACGCCACCGCCGAGACCAACAAATCGTTCAACACCGGGTTCCGCCGCTCGACAAGCGCCGCAACATCGTTCACGTCTACCCGAACGCGGGCAGCACGCAACACATCCACCCATAACCGATGCCCGAGCAAACACAGTAGCGCCAACAACAAAACAACCCGCGGCCCGATCCCGAGTACCAGCAACCGGTCAACGCCAAAATGCAGCCCAACGGCCGCAGTCATGACAACGGCGAGACGACACGCCCCCTGCACAAGGACATACCGCTTCAGCCGGCCCCCGACCCGCCGCAACGAACCGAGCACTTCGGCTTGGAAATCAACCTCCCGTCCGTCACGATTCACATCGTCTGACCTCATACAAGCGACCGCCCCCACAACAACAACCGTCCAACCGCAACCCGTTTAGCGAGCCACATGCACTGTGGCACCGGCGTCCCGCCGGTGCACTCCCGAGACACGATCCGTTTAGCCGCGACCCGCAGGGGAGCGCGTTGCATCACTGGCGACATCCAATACAACCGACACTGGCAGAAAACCTTGCCACCCGGCTTGCCGTTTGGCGTCCGCAACCCACACACGTTGTGGCACCGGCGTCCCGCCGGTGTGTCCGCGAGCGACACGTCTCACGACTCCAAAGCCCACACAAACAAACAACCCACCATCTCAACGCTCTGACATTTCAACTTTCAGGTTTCGGCTTTCGGCTTTCGATTTTCACATTTCGGCTTTCGGCTTTCCCATTTCAACTTTCCTCACTACAGCAACCGCGCCTTCTTCCGCAATATCCACTCAACCGTCAGCAGCCCGACCAACAACACAAGCACATACCATCGATCCCAAAGCGCCCTCGGCAGTCCCCGAACAGGCGGCGGCATCCGGCTACGCTCGCGAATCATCTCCGCCGCCTTCCCGGCTTCATCCACCTCGAAATACCGTCCCCCGGTCTGCTCGGCGAGTCGCACAAGCCCCGCACGGTCCATCGCCGTGTCCCGCATCTCCACGTCGGACTGTGCCACGACGATCTCCTTCGCCGCCCGCACGCCTCCATTCAACGCCGCCCCCCCAGGCAACACCACCGAGAACCGAAACGTCCCCGCGCTCCGCGGCACAAACCGCCCCTCGTAATAGCCTTCCCGCCCCGGCATAGGCGCGAGCGCCACCACATCATTCCCACGATCGATCCCTACTCCGCCGTATTCGTCACGCGAAACCGATTCCGCGCCAGGCCGTTCGCCCACGCAGGACGCTGTCATCTCAAGTTCCGGAACAAGCAACGGCTCGAACCCCTCGTCCAACGCGCGAACCGTCAACACGACGGATTCGCCAAGCTCGAATTGCTCCTTCGACGTCAGAATCAACGCCCGTGCCCGACCACCAAGTTGCTTACCCTCGACAAGGTACCGTAGCGTCCGTATCCAAAAACGATCGAAAGCCTGTTCGTCCCCCGTCCGCCATCGCCACGTCGAGTCAAACCCCAGGTACGCGCTGCGACCCGTACCCACAAACTGTGTCGCCAACAGCACCGCTCGCCCGAAACTGTTGCCCACACGCGGATTCGAATGTCGCAGCAACACCCGCGCGACAGGCTTCTCCCGCCGCACCGGATAATGCCAATAGACGCCTTCCAGACCCGCCCAAACCGCGCGGTTATCTAACGGCTGCTCCGCCTGACATACAATCGGATTCGATGCCGCCTCCGGAGGAATCACCGGCGGCCACGCCTTCGTTTGATAGTGCCCAAGATCGTTCAGCATGATCTCCGCGTCCGGCTCCGCAACAATCGGAAGAACATCGACGAGCGCCTTCGATCGCGGCGACCGGAAAAACGAACCCGCGTACTTGTTCCCCGCCGCGTACAGCACACCGCCGCCCTGCCCGGACACAAACTCCGCCACCAACTCGCCCCACCCCGGCTCGAACGTCTCCGGATCGCAATCGAGCAGAATCACCCCGTCGTACGCAAACAATGCGTCAGGCGTTGCCGGCAGTTCCGTAATGACCGTGTTCCCGTCCCGAACCGCACCAAAATCCGCTGACTGCAACCACGTGGACAGGTCCACAGTTGAATCCCGCTCGAGCATCCGCGACAGGAATCGGTACTCGTAGCTCGGCGCCCCCGCCACGACCAAGACGCGCATCTTGTCGTCCAACACGCGCAGCGCCGGTATGATCTCCCGCTGATTGTCGCTCGTGACGGCCTCGTCTGGCTGCGGTACGATCCTCGCCGTATACGTAACCGCCCCGGGCTCCGAAACCTCGCGAGTAAACACAATCCGCGCCGAACGACCTCCCCCGCGAATCACCGCCGTCTGATTGGCAACCACCCGATTCGTCTCCCCCTCGCCCGACCTTCGCTCCAACAGCTCGATCCGCGCCGTCCGATCCTCGATGCCGCTCGCCGCGATCCGGACCACAACGCTGAATGGATCGTTCTTGAATACGCTACGCGGGGCCGATGCCTCCACAATGCGCAGATTCACAGGCTCCGACGGATCACCCACACCGACGGCATACAACGGCACGCCCAGGCGCTTCAGCATCGCCCCCACGACCGCCGGCGATTCCCCCTGATTGAAGCCGCCGTCCGTCAGCAACACCACGCCCGCCACCGGCGCGCCCCCCGCCGAATCCAACGCGCCGCGCACCGCAACGCCCAGGTCGGTCGCCGGACCGCGCGGCACTATCTCGATGCAATCGGCAACCTCGCCGCCCCGGGAAGAAGACTGTGGCACCGCCGTCTCGGCGGTGGGACCGCCGGATCCCGCCGAACCTCCGCCATCCTGATCCACCAGCGGCGCCTCCGACGCGCCATCACGACGGCCCCGTTCCGCCCCGCCCCCCCGTTCGCCGTCGGTCATCTCGATCAATCCCGCAAACGTCAGGCCGTCTCCAAACGTGAACACCTTCACATTGTTCTTCACCGCCAGCGTCGTCAGCAGACGCCGGCCCGCATCGTTCAAGACTCGTGTCGCCAAGTCCGCACGGACCACGCCCTCAGTCGGTATTTCCCCAATCACGTTCTCCACCCGCCGGGCGCCCGCCTCAGTTCGATACCGATCGCCCAACGACATGCTCGCCGATGCATCCGCCAGCACAAGCGTGTACGCGTCTATGCGATGATGAACGTAATCCACGACCACCGGCTCGAGTCCCACCACCCCCAACAACGCCAGCACAAGACACCGACACACCACAAGCGCCCACCGCAGCGTCCCCCCAACCCGCCCCCTCCCCTCGCGTCGATAAAGCCACACGACTGCGTACAAACCCACAAGTGCCGCAACGGCCCCAACAAAAAGCGCATTACCGCTCGACCAACGGGCAAACTCCACCCGCTGCTCAACATCGATAGTCTCCACTCCTTGTGCCAGCACCGAAAACATCCCGTCAACCCGTCCCATCAACCCGTCCGGCCCCCAACGCATCATTTCACAAACGCAACAACAGATGAAAAACCTCACCACAAGGCTTGCCGTTTGGCGACAACAAAAAACACCAGCATCTCAAAACCTTGACGTCTGGCGCCCGACTTCTGATTTTCGACTTTCGGCTTTCGATTTTCGGCTTTCGACGTTTCACCCCCGTCGCCCAAACCACCAAGCCATCACCTGCTCGAACATCAGAACGGTGATCGCGGCCAGCAACAATGGCCACCACAGTTCATGCCGACCGCTCGACGCCTCGTCTTCGAAGACCGACAGGTCACGCACATACTCGAACGGCACCCCGATCAAGGCATCTTCCAACTTCACCCTGCCCGCGCCGGCCAGGTTGGATTCCGCCGCGTCCGCGTTCACCGCCGCATACCGAACCACCGCCTCCCCGCCCGCCCCCGTCAACTCGATGCGATAGACACCCGTCTTCCAAGTCGCACGGATAGGCAGCAAACACGCCCCGTCATCCCCCGTCTCGATCTCGACGAAGTATGCCGGCTCAACCGGATAGTCCGGCGTCTCAATCCGGGCGGAATGTGCAGATAAACCCGATTCCACCGAGCAAACCAACGGCATCCCGACCACAGCCGTCAGCCCCGCGCCGGACCGCCGGGCGGCGTACTGCACCAGTTCCAGCATCAACGGAACATAGCTGAAGCTCCCGGCCCAATCGTTCCATTCCTGATCGCAACTCGTCGTCACCAGCACGCACAGGCCCCGCCCATACCGTCGCTCCAATATGGCCGGCGAATGCGCCGCATCGTCGAACCGCGCAAAGACCGCGACATCCTCCCCGTCGGGCGATGCCGCCGCCCCCTCGACAGCCAACGCCGAATCCGAAAACGCCGACACCTGCACCACCCGAAGCACAGAAGCCAGTTCACCAACAAAAGCCCGCATCACAGGATGGTCCACATCCCAGTCGCCCAACGCAAACGGCCCCGCCCCGGCCGGCGGACGCACGACATCCCCCACAGGCCGCGGCAACAGTCCCCGCCCTCCCGCGTACAGATGCGCCCGGTAGTACTCCACATCGACCTGATCCCCCAAAAAAACAATCAACCCGCCACCCTCGCGCACGTACGACTCGAGACGACGCAAGCCCCCCGTACCCAGCCGATACACGTTCGCAAGGATGACAGCGTCATATTCCCCCAACTCCAACGCCTCCAGGTCCTCCACCCGCACGACCATCAGTTCATTGCCGCTAGACGCCCGCCCCATCGGCCGCAGCGCCGTTTTAAGCAAATACACCTCGTCCAGGTACGGATCGTCACTCACCTCGCCATCCACAATCAGCAGCCGAACAGCAGGCACGACGTCCACAGGACACCAGCGCGTATTGTCCAGCGCCAGACCGTCGCCTGCCGCCACCCCGCCCAATAGCTCGACCCGCAGCACCTCCGAACCCTCATTCGGAAACGTGATCTCCACCGGCTCGCGAACCGTCTGCCGCGGCCCAATCCGCGGTATCACAATCGGCGGCAACGTGTGACCGGCCAACGAGACCATCAACTCGACCTGCCGAACAGGGCCCGTCGTATGGTTCGACACACCAACCTCGAACCGGGCCGCCACACCAGCCACAATCTGCGACTGATCCGCGCGAACCTCCGTCACCGCGACATTCCCCGGCGAACCCACGCCCACATCCAGCAAGACAAGATTCACCGATGCACCGTCCTCCACCAGCCGCACCAACGGACCAACCGGACCCGACGCCCCCGCTGCCTCCGCGGACACAGTCCAATCCACGCCCTGGAAGTCGCTCGCAATATAAACCGTCACATTCGTCTGCGCTGGCACGTCCCCCACCATCGCGGCAATCACCGCAAATGCATTCGCCATTCGCGCCGTCGTCTGCGAAGCAGTAGCGGCATCCAACCAACCGCGAAGCTGATCGAGATGGTGCGACCCCAAATGCGGCGCCGTGAAAACCGGCCGCCGAGGATCGCTCGTCCTTAGCAACGTCACAGGATTGCCCGGCGACGTCGCGGCAATCGATCGGGCCATCTGTTCCAGCGCGCGCTTCGCGCGATCAAAAACCGCCTCCCCGGCATCGACTCCGGATGGCGGCCGATACGCCATCGAATAGGAATCATCCAGAAGGAAGATGCGATCCGTCCGGGCCTCCGCCCCCGCCAGCAAGCCGAGCAGCCCCCCCCGCACAAACGGTCTGGCCATCATGACAGCGATCAGGAGGACGGCCAAACACCGAAGGAACAGCAGGATCAACTGCTCCAGACGAACGCGACGCCGATTACGCCGGTGAGCCTCCAGCAGGAACGTCATGGCCGCCCACCGGACGCGACGGAACCGACGTCTTGACAAAATGTGAATCAGAATAGGGCTCGACACCGCGCCGACGCCCAGCACCAACGCGGGATTCAACAGAAAACCGGATAGCCAATCGAACATCAACCCACCAAGCCCACGGATATCAATCCGTGGGCCCAACCGCCACCGTCACAAACCATCCCCACATTCCAATCAAACGCCCCTCCGCCGCCCAAGCCCACGGATATCAATCCGTGGGCTCAACCGCCACCGTCCCGTCATCGCCGCGCCTTCACCGCCCGCAGCCGCGCCGCCAAATATCCTCGCAACGCCATATCGAGCGGGTCCATCGTAGAAAGCCCCACGTAGTCGATGCGATCGTTCATACAAGCGCCGCGCAACCCGCCGACAAACGCCCGAACCGCCGCCAGATAGCTCGTTCGTAACGACTGCGGATCGGCCTGTAACCGAAGCTCCGGCGACTCCAATCCCTCGAACAGCGTATTCTCCTGAAACGGAAACTCCCGCTCGTCATGATCCAGCACGTGCATCACGACAACATCGTGGTGCGCATAACGCAGGCGCCCCAATCCGACCACAACCTCATCCGGATCGCCCAACATATCGGAGACAACGATCACCAGCCCCCGCCGCCCCAGCTTCCCCGCAATCTCCGCAAACACCCCATCCCACGATCGCACCGACGAATCGTCCCGCATAGCCGCCCGTGGCAAAACTGTGGCACCGGCGTCTCGCCGGTGGTTTTCACGGGGAGCATCGGCGTCTCGCCGGTATTCCCGCTGTTTTCCCTTTTGCCACGGGCTGATAGGCCCCGTCGCACCGTCTGAACCGGTCGATTCCATACCGAGTTCAAGCTGGCGGATCAGCGACCGCAAATGACTGTGGCTCGACAGGGCCGGCACCTCCGCGCGAATCCCGTCGTCGAACAGAATCAGCCCGACCGCGTCGCGCTGATGAATAAGCAAATACCCTAACGAAGCGGCAATAGTCGCCGCATATTGGTACTTCGTCATTCTCCCCGAATCCGTGTCATGTTCCGGATACCGCATCGAGCCGGAACAATCCAACAGAACATACGCCCGCAGATTCGTCTCCGCCTCGAACTGCTTGACGTAAAAACGATCCGACTTGCCATACACGCGCCAATCCAAATGCCGAATGTCGTCCCCAGGCACATACTCCCGATGCTGTGCGAACTCCACCGACTGACCATGGTACGGGCTCTCGTGCATCCCCCCCATGAACCCCTCGACCACAAACCGGGCGCGCAGCTCCAGACTCCCGATCTGGGCCAGTATCTCCGGTCGAAGGTACTGCTTCACATCCAACGCCATCCACCGATCTCCTATCCCAAACGCGCCATCAACATTGCCGAACCGACAAACCCGATGCAATCACACGTTTAGGTATCGCACAGGAATAAGATGACCAATTGTGCCGTCCGGCTGGCCGGCTGGCTTGCCGTTTGGCGGATCAACCATTCACGTTGTTCTTTCGCTCGTGCGAGAATCCTTTCTCGCACGCCTTCCGGGCGGAATCCGTTCCGCCGCACAACACGCCCCCCAAAAAAGCCGACGCAACAACCACTACGCATCAATCGCCTTATTCACGCGATCATCATCGAGCAATCCCCCCGCATGCGGCTCAACCTCCGCAAGCAAGTCCACAATCAGCCGGTCAGCACTGTATCCCTCCGCCTGCGCGGCAAAATTCGTCACCACGCGATGCCGCAGCACCGGCCCCGCCAACGCCCGAATGTCCGCCGTCGAAACGTGATACGCCCCACGTAGCGCCGCCCGCGCCTTCGCCCCCAGGATCAAGAACTGCACCGCACGCGGCCCCGCTCCCCAGGAAACATGCTTCCGAACGAAATCCGGCGCCGTCGCTTCATTCGGCCGTGTCCGGCGCACCAATTCCAGCGCATACTTCACGATGGCCGGCGCCGCGGGAACCTTCCGGACGACGCCTTGCAGCTCGATGATTTCCTCCGCGCCGAGCACCGCCTCCAGGTCCTGATCCATCACCGCCGTCGTTCGCGTAGCAATCTCGTACTCCTCGTCATAGCTCGGATAGTCGATGTACACCTTGAACATGAACCGGTCCTGCTGCGCCTCCGGCAGCGGATACGTCCCCTCCTGCTCGATCGGATTTTGCGTCGCCAACACGAAAAACGGCGCCGCCAACCGGTGCGTCTCCCCTCCCACAGTGACCTGATGCTCCTGCATCGCCTCCAGCATGGCCGCTTGCGTCTTCGGCGGCGTACGGTTGATCTCGTCGGCCAGGATCACATTCGCGAACACCGGCCCCGGCAGAAATCTGAACTCCCGTTGCCCCGTCGCCTTGTCTTCCGTGATGACTTCCGTCCCCGTGATGTCACTCGGCATCAGGTCCGGCGTAAACTGGATTCGATTGAACGACAGCGATAGACACCGAGCCAGACTCGAAACCATCAACGTCTTCGCCAGCCCCGGTACACCTTCCAGGATGCAGTGTCCCCCCGCGAACATCGCCGCCAACAACTGCTCGATCACATCATCCTGCCCCACGATCACCTTGCCCAGCTCCCCCCGCAGCCTCGCATACGCATCGCGCAGCTTCGCCGCCGCGGCAAGATCACCCGATTCCGCCCCGACATTCCCGTCACGTTCGGTCATATCCTCACGTCCTCCCACAGGTACCCAGCGCATTGTCTCAGAAACGTATCGATTTGAGCAGACCTCACAACATGGCTTGCCGTTTGGCGGCCCCTCAAAACCAACGACTGGCTATGGTATTCATAAGATCCAATCTACATGAATCATTGCGCGAGACGCAGCCGACGACACAAAGAACGATAAAAGTCCCGTGCAAGACGCCTCAACGTCAACCAGTCGCACCGCACAATAATTTCGACTTTCGCTTTTCGGCTTTCGCTTTTCGACTTTCAACGTTTCACCGCTGCATGATTGGCAGGTGGTTATACGGCAGTTGCAGGATAATCAGCGCCACAGCCGTCCCATACACATGCCCGACGCCGTCGCCTTCCCACGAACCGTCGTCGTTTTGCGTCGCCAACAAATGGTCCCGAACCCGAGGATAGTATTCCTTCCACGAGTCATCACCCGCCAGATACATCACCTGCGACAGATACAGGTGCGCATAGAACCAATGGCCCCACGTCCCTTTCCGGTCATGGCCGAATCCGATGCTCCGCTTGCAGTACGCCAGCGCCCGCAACGCCATCGGGTTATCGTATTCTCCCGCGTTGAACCAACACGCCACCGCCGCCGCCGTAATCGGCGGACGCGATCCCGACATCCCCACCCGATACGCGATCCCGCCGTCCGGCTGCACCGATTTTTCCAGGTAGGCCATCGCCCGGTCGATCACCCGCTTCGGAACCGCCACCCCCGCATTCCGCACCGCCCGAAGCGCCTGTACCTGTGTCACCGTCACCGATCCCTCGTCGCTGTCCATGTCCGGCGTGTACAGCCACCCGCCAAGCCGACTTTGTGACCGCGCCGTCAGCTCCACGCCCTTGTGCAACACCAGGTGGATCTCCGCCAGCCGCTCTCGGTCCTCCTCCATGCCCATGACCTCGGCCAGGAACAACATGCTGAAGCCGTGCCCATACATCGACCTCGACGACTCTCGACCCGGCCGACAGATCAGGCCGTTCTGTTGTGACGACCGCAGCAGGTACGTCAACGCCTTGCTCATCTGAGGCGCATGTGGACCCTGCGTGGGCATGCTCCCGGATGAACCAATCGCTAGCCCCGAAAGCGCCGTCATTGCCACGGGAAACGATCCATAATTCCCCTCGTCGCGAAACGCCCCGTCCGAACCCTGCTTCCCGACCAAATACTGCAAGCCCGCCTGAATCGCAGTTTCCGTCTCCTCCGTCACCAACGGCGGCCGCTTACCCCCAGGCTCAGCCGCCGCAGCCCCGGCCCCCACAGCCGCCACAAGCCCAATCACCGCCAAGCTCATGCCGTATCCCCCAGAAAGCCCCCAACCCAGCGAGCCGGCTCGTCTCGAGCCGGTCTTCCCGTCGGGGGGTACTCCCCCCAGGTGTGGCACGGACAAGCGGGCCCAACAGAACGATCCTCACCAGCAAGACGCCCTCCACAAAAACCACACACACCACCGCTCAGATAATCGAGCTTGTCCGTGGACGCTCCACACCGACCATCCACCCAGCCTGTGGGGTGGCATGGGCAAGCGGGCAAAACCAGACAACCCTCCGCAGTCAAACGACTCCCACAAAAACCACACACCTCACCACTCAGATAATCAAGCTTGCCCGTGGTCGTTCCACGCGAACCCACGTTCACAGACCATCCTGCCAGGAACGGCACACGAACAGCCACGCCCGCGCTCCAATCACGTGCAAAAACGTGATCATATCGACTCACGAATCGATCCTCCTTCACGGCGACTCCGCCCCACCCCCCAAACCCTCACGCGCCAAGACATAGTAACCCTCAGGTGCAACGGCAACGATCCGCCGGTCTAACACGACCACATCCGTAATTGCATGACTACGAAGCGGAAGCTCCGCCATCCGCCCCTCATCGAAACGGTAAGGCCGCGGAATCAGACGATCGCCCGTCTTCTTGTCGAGCACGAGCAACATCGCCCCCTCCAAACCCGATTGCCGACCGATCGCCTCCCCGCCGCGACCATCAGACACAAGCTCAGTCCCCCCCGAGCCCACGCGATACTGAACAACCGCCAGATAATCAGGCGATGCCGCCATCATCCGCCGGCTGATACTCGCAAACCGCCCCAAACGCCGATCCCACCGCGACGGCCCGCCGTCCAAGCCTGACGCGTCACCTTCTTCATTCGCGCGGACGGGAACCGACACAAGCACACACTCCGCAGGCTCCTCCTCCGTCACGCTAAACAGCAACAACCGCCCCCAACTCCCGTCCGCGCCTTCCCCCGTCCGATCCAAGGCCGCACGTAGCGGCGGCATTGTCAGATCGTCCACCACGAAATCGCCCAAAACATCCCCCGACCCGACATCGACAACCGCATAACGATGCCCGCGATAGCAGACCCCGACGCATCGCTCGCCCAACGCACGAACCTCCTTCACCAGCCCACTCAAGGCAAGGTCCCACACCATCCGCCCATCTCGAATATCACGTCCGACCACGCGCTTAAACCCACTACGACAAACGACATGCCCAACAACCGCCACATGCGCATCGGCATCCTCAACACCCAACCCCAACCCCGCCATCCCAAGCGCCCCAACATCGCCATCACCCGACGTTACGCCTTTCGACCTTTCGACTTTTCGACGTTTCGCGCCCAGCGCCAACCGCCGCACGACCCGCCCCGTCCCGACGTCCAACACCGTCAATTCAGTCGCATTGCGATCAACCACCGCCAACTCGCCCACCGAGACATCGCGCCCATGCGGAACGGTTAGGCATCGCGCAGGAATAACATGACCGATTGTGCCGCCCTCGGAGCCGGGTTCTGTGAACCCGGTGAATTGGCGGCCTACTGGCTTGCCGTTTGGCGGATCAACTGTTTTAGTTATTTCTGCGCGACTCCTTAGCCGCGACCCAACGGGGAGCGCGCTTCGCTCCGCATCCAACGCACGCGGATCAACAACAACCCCGCCAACGACCTCCGCCAACACACCCAGGCGATACGCGGGAAAATGACGCCGCCAAGCCGGTTGCCCATCCTCCCGCGCCGGCACCGCGATCAACGTCTGACTATCCGCCGCCGAAACAATCATCCCCCCGACAGCCAACACCGGCGGATTCGGCAACCGCCCCTCCGAAAAATCCACCCCCAACGGCTGCCACATCGCCCGACCCGATGTCAACCCGATCGCACAAAGCTGACTGCCCACACCGAATACACCGACCCGACCCGAAACAGCCATCGGCAACACGTCAAATTCTGCCAATGCCGAATAGAACCCCACCCCGCCCCCACCAATCGGTTCGAGTTCACTCGCCCAATACACCCGATCGCCCCCACCCGCCCCGACGCGCAGACCCTTAATCTGCCCCGATATCCCAATTGGCAGCACCTCGGAAAAAACGTCGCCGAGCTGGATAGGATCGTAAAACGATGCCGCAGTCCCCCTCCCCGTCGAGATGTTCACCTCCTCATCCACCAACCGTAATGCCCCGCGCGCCCGCAGGATCGCAGGCAAACGATCGCCCCCGGCCGCACCACCGTGTGTACCCACGCATAAGTGTGGCGCCGGCGTTTCGCCGGTGGTTTTCGCGGGGAGCATCGGCGTCCCGCCGGTGGTTTTCACGGGGAGCATCGGCGTCTCGCCGGTATTCCCGGGTGACGCCGGCGTTTCTGGACCACTGTTTTCACTATTGCCACGGGCTGCCAGGGCGCCCGCGTCCAGCCCCGCAACCGGCGCCCTCGGCAAACCATCTCCCGGTCGAGTCATCGCATCGGCCAACCGCGCCGCCGCCTCGACGCCGACATCACCGCCCCGCCCCCGCACGGCCGCGCGTCGTAAATGAAAAACACCCGATTCCAGCGCCCCCTCGACAACCGCCCGCTTCCCCAGTTCCAAGTCAAGACGCGCGCCGACATCCGGCAGAAACGCCAGCACATCCGACAACTGCACCGCCGCCGCAACCCGCCCCGAAGACAGCCCAGCATCAACAGCGCCTGCGATCCGCGGCCTCAACTCCGCGCGCTGCGCATCACTCAAATCGCCCCACATCCTGCCCAGCCGCTCGCCGATCACCACATCCGCCCGTACGTTCAGATGCGGCTCCAACGCCACCGCCTCGTCACCAGCCGCGCGAAGCAAGCCAAACGCACGCATGAACGCCGCAGTCAACTCGCCCTGCTCGACGAGAACGTCGCACAGCGCCAGTCCCGCCGTCAGCTTATCCACCGAATGCCCCGCCGTAGCGAAGGCCTGTTCCAGCAGCAGCGCCTGCTCTTCAATCTCCGCCGCCTTGGCCAGTTCCATCAGCGCCACGACTCGGGCATGCGCGATCCTCGCACCCGTCTCCTCACCGACCGCCGCGCCCATCTTGTCCAACCACGACAACGCCGCCGCCCAATCCTTCTCGAGCATCGCCAACGAAGCCAGTTGCAGCACCGCATCGGCATCCCCTGCATCCTGCTCCAATCGTGCCAGCGCCATCGTTCGCAGCCGCTTCACATCCGGGAACTTGCTGACCTCCTTCGCACCTACGCTGTAGAGCGCCCCGCCAACCGCGACCAGATTGCCCAACGGCTCGGATGTCGCCAGAAACTCACCAACCGGCTCGCCGGTCCGCAGATCCAGCGTCAGCAATCCCTCGCGTGTCGGAACAAGCACCCGCTCGCCGCAAATCGCGGGCCGACCGCTCGGCGTAACACCCTCATGTGTCCACGCCTCCGCCCCGTCCGTCAGTCGAACGGCACTGATTACCCGTTCACCACCGATCAAAACGTGTCGGCCGTCCGCACCAATGACATACCGATGCCTGCCACGCGCATGCGCCCACTGCTCGACGCCGGTCCGCCGATCAAACGCCACCAGATGATCCCCGTCGTGCGGCGAAATCACGACAAGCCCCGCCGCCACTAACGGCGGCGAACTCAGCCACCCGTCCGCCTCCGTCAGAATCACCGTATCCGCAAGCTCCAGCACCTCCCGCCCGCCAGCCAACCGCGCCAAGTCGCTCCGCGCGTACCGCGTCAGCCACTTCAACGAAAAATCGGTCGCATTCAACGCCACAACCAAGCCGGCCCCCGTCGCGACGTACACCGTCCCGTCACACACCGTCGGCTGCAACACGCCATTCATCGGCAGAACACCCAGCCGCGTACTCCCTAGCAAAACACGTTTCGCGAGCGACCCGTCACGACGCAACACCGCCAGCAGAAAATCCTCCTCCTCAAGGTATGGTACGATCAAATACGAACCCGCAACCACCGGCGTAGAATAGAAGTGCGCGGACTTCAACTCGTCCCCGATCACCCCTCCCCGGCCCTTGGTCCACACCACGCGCCCAGTGTCAGCTTCAAAGGCCCGCAACGAATTCGCCACACCCAACGCATCGGCGGATACGACCCGACGTAGCGGCAGCACCCCCTGCCTCGTCGGAAACTGCTCCCCCGGCGTTCGCTCCTGTTCGATCACGAACACCAGCCCCATCGCCGTCGAAACCGCCCCCCGATACTCATGAAACAACGTCTGCGTCGTCAGCGCATCGAGGTTTCCGCTGTTGTCCACCGTCCACGTCCCCGTGTCGAGACGATGACGCACAATCCGAGGATCCCGCGGACGAACTCGCCCCATCGCACGCCACAAAAAATCAAACGTCGCCAGGTCCCGCGCGATCAATCCACCGGGGCTCGTCACGAACAACGACTGGCCATCCGAAACCGCCTGCCAAACGGTCGGCCGCCCCGTCCGCTCCACAATCTCCATCGCCAAACGCATATCGAGCGCATCCGCGCCAGGCAACGCATCGTGCCACGCCGCCTCCGCCGTCACGGCCGGGTTGATCGCAGCCGACCGCCCCTCCGCCCCAGCGAGCCGGCTCGTCTCGAGCCGGTCTTCCTGTCGGGGCTTCCCCCCCTCACCATCCCGAACCGAATCAACAAACCGCGCCACCATCGCAACGCGTCGCCCCCAATCATCCGGCAGCACCTCGCCCGCATCAGCATCCAAGCCGCGCATCTCCGCCACAGCTTCCGCCGCGAGCGCAGCCTGACCATCCAACGCTCGCGCCACCGCCGATTTCAGCAGTATCTCCCACCGCGGCACCCGACAATCCGGCAGATGCGCCAACTGATCCAACAGCTCCAGCGCCTCGCTCCCACGACGCTGATCCAGCAACCAACCCACCGCCAGGTTGATCGCCTCCGGCCCGGGCGTGCTCAACGGATACGTCCGCGAAATCGCCAACAGCCCATCAAGGTCGTGCGTCGCCTTCGCATCTTCCAGAAGCCGCCTCACCTCAGCGTCATACAGTTGACGATAAACCGCCTTGCCTTCCTCGGGCCATCCCGCCATTTGCCGCTGCGCGCACCACACCGCCGAGGTGTAATGCTGTCCATCATCGAGTGACACCGTCTTGTGCCCGTGCTCGTCGATCACACGCGCCAACGTGTCGGCCGCCAGCTTCCAGTCCCCACGCCGAGCCGCACCCTCCGCGCGACGCAGCCAGCTCTCCACATCCCGGTCACTCGGCGGAACGAGCCCTAATTCTTCACCATACGGAATGACCGACGGCCCCGGCCCCACTTGAATCCCGGCGACGACCCTCGAACCGGCTGGAATCGCACACACCAGCACCAAGGCCGTAATTCCCCCCCCCAACGCAACATTGTGCCGCCCTGGAGTGCGCATGCGGCCTCCCTGCGCGGATCAGTGAGCGGATCAGCAACACGACCCATAGCCCCCCGCGGAAGTGGGGGGTTGGACAACACCGGCAGCCTGTCCGCCAGCACGTAAGACGCAGACAAGCCCATTCTCAGATAGTCGCCAATCGATATCCTACATCATCGCACATTCGTCTACAATGACGCCGTACCCGAACGCGCGTGCCCCGAGCCATGGCTGCCCTATTGGCTTGCCGTTTGGCGGATCAACCATTTACGTTATTCTTGCGCGACGCCAAAACACCTGCGGACGACAACGGCGAAACCGGCGGAAACCGATCGTGGCCAAGCGACCGAAACCAAGGATAACCAAACCCCGGATGACACATACGCCTACATCTCGGCCGCCCGAAGGACCGGAAGAACCGCACGATCAGAGCGCAACCGGTCTCCCCGCCCAATCCCCCGCCCCCACGGACCCATCTAATACGATCTCAGCCGACGCCAGACAACCGCGACGCCCATCCCGGCGGGGCTTTGCACAGGCCGCCCGATTTCTTCTGTTTTCTCAGGATCTCGGCGGCACCGAAACCGACGCGGCCAAGGCCGCCCGCTGGATCGTCCCCCTCGGCCTCGTGCTCGGCCTCATCTGGACAGCCGTCTTCCGGCTCACATGGCGAGTCTACGGCGAAACCGCCAACATGGCCCTCGTCCCAGCATTCGCGGTCGTTCTCCTCGAATGCATCCTGACCGGCAGGCTCCTCGTCATGGGCGCCACGCGGACCGCCGAACAAATTACCCGAAACGGCGACGCAAACGTGGACGCCGGCCCGTTGATGCCGCTCTCCGCAATCGGCGCCCTCGTCCTCTGCATGACGGTCCTAGCCCACTGGATCTTCCTGGTCAGTCTCCGCGATCTCACGACCTGGTGGCCTTCCGATGCCGACCCACGGCACTACTTCAACTTCCTGTATCCCAGGATCATCTTCCGACCGCTCATCCTCGCCCCCATCTGGGGAAGATGGGGCATTCTCCTCGCCACAACCGTTGGAAGGCCGACGCCCCACGCTGACGCCGCAACCACCGTCATCGGGCGTGTCATGGGGCCTCGGCGGCTGCTCCTCCAAACGTTGCTGCCGGTCATCCTCACAACGATCTACTTCAGCCGCGAGCAGAACCGCTTCATCGGCCTCGTCATGAGCTTGCTCGTCTTCGCCGCGACCTTCCTGGCCTCCGTCGCCTTCGCCCGACGTTGCGGTGGACAAACGCGCCACACGATCTTCGCGGCCGGACTGGTCGCACAACTGGCCTTCCTCGCCATCTACAGGGCCTTCTGGCCGCTCATTTACCAATGACTCTCGCAGACATCCAGCCAGGCATCCCGTTCCCGCCCAGGCAGAAGCCGCCCGCCCCATTGCTGCCCGTCGCCCTCGGGCTGATCGCCGGCATCGTCGCCGACAGCTTCCTGACACTCCCGACATGGCTCTCCGCCTCCTTGCTCGCCGTTGGAATCGCCATCTTCATCGCCCAACGCAAAGTTACCTTGTCTAGTGGATCCCAGCCGCGGAGCGGCGACGGAATAAAGCCCAGGGCGAAGCGCAGCGAGCCCTGGGTCATCGGTTCACGCAATCCGCAGCCCCCAACGGGGGCGACGGAACGACTTTGTGCTGTTCTGCTAGCGCGAGTTTTTCCACGGAAGCGCGTAGCATTCGCCGCCATCCTGATTGCCGCCGCCGGCCTAGGCTCCTTCCGACACGCCCTCACCGATCGCTTCTTCCCCGACAACCACATCCTTCTCTTCACCGACGACAAGCCCATGATCGTCCAACTACAGGGCACCGTCCTCACACCCCCTCGCATCTCCGAGCCCGATCCGGAAAAACAGCGAGCCTACCACCTCGACCCGAAAACGCGGTTCATCATCCAAGCCACCCACCTCACCGGAACCGACGGTCCCATCCCCGTCACTGGCAAGGTCGCCGTCACGGTCAAGGACGCCCTCCTCACGCTACGGGTTGAAGATACCGTCCAGTTGACCGGTTGGTTCTACCGCCCGCGCCGCCCCCAAAACCCCGGCGCGTACGATTGGGCCCAGCACCAACGACGAAACGGCATCCACGCCGACATCTCATGCCCCCACGCCGAATCCATCACCGTCTTGCAAAAACCCCAACACCGCGGATGGCGCCGCCTCGCCCACGCACTGCGCACCCGCCTCCGCGGCTTCCTCCTGGACGACGCCTTCGAGGAGGACGACCCCGCCGCAGGCGTCATCTCCGCCATGGTCCTAGGCGAACGCAGCGCCGTCCCCAAGGCCATGAACGAAGCCTTCATCAGCACAGGCAACGCCCACTTCCTCGCCGCCAGCGGCATGCACGTCGGATGGCTCGCTCTCATGGGCTGGGGCATCGCGCGTCTACTCGGCTTCTACTACCGCACCACCGCGATCTTCGTCGGCCTTCTGATCCTCTCATACGTCCTGCTTGCCGAGCCACGCCCCTCCATCATGCGCGCAGGCATCATCGGCCTGCTCGCCTGCACCACGATTTACGTTCGTGGACGATACAACGCAGTCAATTCACTATCCTTGGCCGTCATCATCATCCTCATGCTCGACCCGGCCGACGTCTTCCGGCCCGCTTTCCAATACAGCTTCATGGCCGTCCTCGCCCTCCTCCATCTCTGCCCACACATCGCCAAGGCAACGGCCTCCTGGTTCATGAAGATGAACCTCCGCGGCGTCGCGAAATCATTCGACACCGCTCTGTACGCCATCGCACTCACAACCCCGGATCAGCAATCACCCTCCCTCTTTACCGATCTGCGACGCAAGGCCGGCTTCCTGACGGCCCAGTTGGTGGCCCTGGCCTTCTCCGCCTGGTTCATCACTGCCCCCCTTGCATGTTATCACTTCAACAACTTCCCCCCGTTCGGATGGCTGCAAACCCTCGTCCTATGGCTCGTCGCCATGCCAGTCACGCTGTTCGGCTTCCTCACACTCCTCCTCGGCGCTCTTCTTCCCTCCAGCGGTTCGATCTGCGGCCCGGTTCTGAAAGCCGGAACCGATCTCATGGTCACACTCGTCCAAACCCTCGCCCGCATCCCCGGAACCCTCCTCGACGGTCGATCCCCCTCCACCGCCTGGGTCCTGGCGGTATACGCAATCGTCTGCATTTGGGTGTACAAGCGCCATTGGCTCCCCGGAAAGCACGCCTTCAAGGTCTGCGCATTAATCCTCATCCTCTGCTGGGCCGTCCCCCCAAGATGGAACCGCGCAGATTCAGACACACTCAAGACATGGATACTCGCCGTAGGTGACGGAACCGGAACGGTCGTCGAACTCCCCAACGGCAAGGTCATCCTCTACGACTTCGGCACGCGATCCCCCTACGACGTCGGCCCCACCGGCAAGGCCTTCCTCGAACACCGCTGCATCACCCGCCTCGACGCCGTCTTCGTCTCACACGCCAACTTCGACCACTACAGCGGCATCACCGCCCTGGCCGACGACTTCGACATTGGCCGCCTCGTCATCAACGATCAATTCGAGCAATTCGCCCCCGAAGACTCTGCCGCCCGCCGCTTCCTCGACGACATCCGCCGCCGCGGCATCCCCATCCAGATCACCCACGGCCCACACACCTTCGCCGACCTCGATCCCACCGCCGCCGTCAACATCGAAGCCATCTGGCCCCCCGCCGCCGACCGGCAACTCGCCCCCAACAGCAACGAAGCATCGACGGTCCTTCGTTTCACCTACCAGGATCACACGATTCTGCTGACCGGAGACATCTCCGAAACGGCCATGGCCACACTCCTCGACGACCCACGCATCAAGGCCGACGCCCTCGCCCTCCCACACCACGGCAGCGTCACCCCCCTGACCGCCCCATTCCTAGACGCCGTAGACCCCAAAGTAGCCGTCCGATCAACAGGCCAGCGCCGCGCGATGACCATCCACAACATCGAATCCATCGTCGGCAACCGCCAATACCTCACCACCGCCGACGAAGGCTGCATCCTGCTCGAGATCAGAAACGGTCAACTGACGGCCCACGCAGCCACACTCCCCCCATAATCTCAGCGAGCCGGGCCGTCCCCGGCCCGGTCACCGGCTCACAGAACCACCACCCCGACCTATTGCCGAGTATCGCAAACCACTATAATCTCGGCCCGCGCATGCGCAATCGCCCTTCAAGCGAGGACAACCGAGCCCATGTACGAATTCCAATGGACGCTACCGGGAAAACCAGATGAACACGACATCCGGCTCAGAATCCTCGCGCGAAACGGCTGGATCGGCCGCAAGGTCCTCCTACTCGACGGCAACCCACTGTACACCCGAAACTGGTTCGGCGGCATCAACCACACCTTCCCCCATCCGGAAGGACCCAATCGTCTCCTGACCCTACAAGCCGTGCCGGACCCCAAGACGAGGCGTTGGCAGCCCCAGCTCACCCTGGATGACGCCATCCTGCCCGAACACACCGGGAATCCACCCCCGCCCGTCCCCCACCGCACAAGACTACTCGCCGTCGTCACAGGACTGACCTACCTGATCATGCTCATGGTGCTCATCATGCTCCCCCACGTGTGGCGGATGCTCAACGCAGGCTTCGGTCAAAGTGACACCCGCTTGATGGTCCTCGAAGTCGCCGCTCCGGACCCGACGCACGGCCCGACCCTGCGCCGCCAACCGTTCCCCCAGGCCGTCCAAGGCCGACCCCACGAACCGACCATCCAAACACACTCACTCCCTACGGCCAGCGAAGGCGCTCCCTATGCCGCAACCCTGCTAGCCACCGGAGGCATGCCCTTCGAGGACAAACACGGCGATACCCCCCACTACCGCTGGGTCATCAACAAGCGCAAGCTGCCCAAGGGCCTCAAGGCCGACAAAAACACCGGAAAAATCACGGGAACGCCGCTACCCCACACGGCCGGCCCTTATCCCCTCACAGTCCGCGTTTTCGACAATGCGTATACCCCATTCACGCACATTGCACCATGGATCGCCCCCTTCGCCGCAACGGCCGTTTGCCTGCTCGGATTTTGGAACATGCGGCGATGGTCCGTGATTCTCTTCGCGGCCCTCATCCTTGCCCAACTGGTCACGGGTGTTGCCGATGTCTGGCACACCTGGTTGCCGCTCAACGTCACAGGACTGATTCTACAGACCTTGGTATTCGCCATCGGCGCGAGGAGTTTCACGACGATGCGTTAGGCATCGCGCAGAAATAACATGACCGATTCTGCCGCTTGGCTTGCTTGCTGGCTTGCCGTTTGGCGGATCAACCATTTATGTTATTTCTGCGCAATTCCTTAGCCGACACCGACCCCATCAGGGCGCGAAGGCACAGCCAATATGCGTAACCAACATCCATCCAAAACAGAGGCGCCATCGCAGACCACGCCCGATGCGCAGTCGGACCCTATACTCAAATACCCTCCCGGCTTCCGCGGCCGACGCGGCATGAACTGGATCATGCTCGGCCTGATGTACGCCTCCTACTACATGTGCCGCTACAACCTCTCGATTGCAGCGCCGCGCATCATGGATCAGTTCGGCTTCAACAACGCTCAGTACGGGCTCATAAACAGCGCTCGCCACCTCGCATACGCGGTCGGTCAATTCATCAACGGCCTCTTCACCGACAAGCTCGGCGGCAAGCAGGCAATGGCCGTCGGCGCAGGCCTCACCATCATTCTGAACCTGCTCTTCGGCCTGTCGTCCTACGTCGGCTCGGGCAGCGTCCTCTTGTTGTTCATGATCATCCGAGGCGCCGATGGCTACTCTCAGGCCTTCGGCGCGCCCGGCATGATCAAGGTCAACACCGCATGGTTCGCCAAAAGCGAACGCGGCCGATTCGCCGGCGTCTTCGGCCTGATGATCCAGGTCGGGCAGATATCCATCAACGCCCTCGGACCCTGGCTCCTGATCGGACACACCTTCCTCATCCTCGGTCGAGAAGTCGTCATCGGCGGTACATGGCAATGGCTCTTCTGGGTCCCGCCCTGTTTCGTCGCCGCCATGGTCATCTTGATGTACCTGATCGTCAACAATGAACCCGAGCAGGCAGGATACGCCGTCCAGCATGACGCTGCCGAGGCACAGGCCGACGCCCAGCACGGCGAAAACGTCCCGATCTCCACCGTTTTCCTCACCATGATCCGAAAGAAGATGGTCTGGATCACCGCCTGTGCCTACTTTTGCACCGGCATCGTCAGAACCGCCCAATACGATTGGTGGGTTGTCTATTTCGATCAGGAATGGGACCTGGACATCGCCACGTCCACTCTGGTCATCATCACCGGCGCACTCCTGCCCCTCACCGCTTTCATCGGTTCGATCACCTCCGGCTTCATCTCCGATACCCTCTTCAAGGGCAAACGCGCCCCCGTCGCCATGGCCCTCTATGCGCTCGAATCGGTCGCCATCCTGGCGGCCGCCATCCTCCTCGGCAACGCCAACACCGCCAGCGCTCCCCTCGCCGCCGTCCTCATGCTGCTCATCTCCTTGACCTGCAACTCCACGCATTCCATTCTTGGAACCGCGGCCGCCATGGACCTCGGAGGCAGGAAAATGGCCGGCTTCGCCGCAGGCATCATCGACTCTTTCCAATACTTCGGCGCCGCCGCTTCCGGCTACGGACTCGGCAGGCTCATCGACTACGCCATCAAGAATACCGCGCTCGGCTGGAATGCATGGTTCTACTTCATGCTCCCGTTCAGCATAATCGGCATGATCCTCATGGGCTTCATCTGGCTCCGAACACGAGGAAAGCAGGTCGTCGGTGGCTAAAGCAGTTCAACAGCATCCCGGAACGCTGAATAAGTATACCTCAATGGAGCAAGGATACGCCGCGCACCAAGCCGCACCAAGCGGCCCCGCCCGCTTCGTGCGCCGATTGGCGAGATGGTGCCAAAAAGTTGCGGAAAGTTGCGCCTTTTTGCACTTTGGCCGACGGTCGGAAGAACGCTACGACGATCAAAGTGCTCCCCACCCGGCTTGCCGTTTGGCGTCCCACCGCCGCCACGTTCCCCTACCCCGCCCAGCGCCGTACAATCATCGACATGCCCCACCCGCTCCCCATCTCCCGCATCACCCTCCATCAACTCGCCATCCCCCTGCGCAAACCATTCCGTCACGCCACCGCCCAGCGCGCCGTCGCCGAGCCCGTCATCGTTGCAATCGAGCTTGCCGACCACACCGTCGGTTATGGCGAAACTCACCCCCGATCCTATGTCACGGGCGAGACCATCGACGACGTCCTCGCCACCATTCGCGGCTTGTTCGTGCCCATCCTCCTGGAAACACATCCGAAGAACTTCGGCCAAGCCATCGAGATCGCAGCGGGCCTCCCCACACACAATCCCGGCGGCCGCGTCATCACCGCCGCCCGAGCCGCCGTCGAACTCGCCCTCCTCGACGCTTACAGCCGCGCATTCGGCCGCTCGCTCGAGGCCGTCGCCGGATGGCTCGGCGAACCCAAATCCGGCCCGCCGGGGAGCCGAAATACCGTACGCTTCGGCGGTGTCCTATCCGCAGGCAATCCCAAACATACGCCTTGGTCCATACGAAAGATGCGCCTCCTTCGTCTGCCGCACTTCAAGCTCAAGGTCGGCGACGATAGCGACGACGACCGCCTCCACGCCGCTGTCCAAACCCTCCGCCACCCCCTCAGCACTGGAAAGGTCGCACTCCGCCTCGACGCCAACGGCGCGTGGGACCTCGACCGCGCGGCCGAGAAACTGCGCCGCTGGGAAGACCAACCCATCACCTGCGTCGAACAACCCCTCCCCAAAGGCGATCCCGCCATCTGGGGCGACCTCGCCACACGCACCTGTCTCCCCCTTATGGCCGACGAATCCCTCGTTACCCCCGATGACGCCGAAGCCCTCATCGTCCATCACGGCGCCGCCTGGTTCAACATCCGCATCAGCAAGAACGGCGGTCTCATCCCAGCCATGCGTCTCGCCGCCACGGCCCGCCGCCATGGCATCGACCTCCAACTCGGCTGCATGGTCGGGGAAACCAGCATCCTCTCCGCCGCCGCACGGTGGTTCCTACAAACCGTCCCCGGCATCCGCTTCGCTGAAGGCAACTTCGGCTCTTTTCTCCTCGCCGATGACGTCACCCGAAAATCGCTAAGATTCGCACTGGGAGGACGTTGGAACCCCATGACCGGCCACGGCCTCGGAATCACCATCGACGAAGATCGCCTCCGCCGCCTCGCCATCCAACATCCGACGGCCATCCCATTCTGATCTGGGCTTCATCCTCCGGCCTTCCCCGAAAACACGCTTATCGCCCCCCACGCTGAAAATGTCTTGCTACCCAATCCGTCATCCCGTTTGATTCAACCTCCCGTCGCCCATAAAGTAATGTAGCACGATTGTCCGGTGTTCGTAGGCACGCCGACCTGATATGATCGACCGTGCCCTGCCAGGCAAACGCGCCGTCTGCCTCAGCTCGGCGCCGGCAGTCCCGATGGCTGGCTTTCAGATAACGGCGTCTCGACGACACGCCACACGGAAACCTCGTCCGAACGGGTGAACGATGGCGACGGATGCATCAAACAGCAACATCCCACCTGCCAGCCCCGCCGACAGCTTCATCAGCCGCGTCGTCGTCGAAGCCAGTCTCGTCTCCCCCGAAGAGCTCAAAGCCTGCGCGGCAAAACAGGAGAAACTCCGAAAGGCCGGACACCAGGTTCGCCTGGTCGACATCCTCCTAAAAGCCGGCTTCGTCACGAAGACCCAGGTGAAACGCCTCGCGCATCGCCCAGACGACACCGTCACCCATTCCCTCCAGCACCTCCCAGGCTTCCAGATCATGCAGAAGATCGGCAGCGGAGCCATGGCGAGCGTCTACAAGGCGAAGCAGCTCTCCCTCGACAGGATCGTCGCCATCAAGATTCTCCCGAAACGTCTCAGCGAAGATTCGTCATTTGTCGACCGCTTCTATAAGGAGGGACGGGCAGCCGCGAAGCTCAGCCACAACAACATCGTCCAGGCCATTGACGTCGGCGAACATCTCGGATACCACTATTTCGTGATGGAATACGTCGACGGAAAAACCGTTTACGACGGCTTCCCCGAACATGGAGCATACTCCGAAGACAAGGCCCTCGACATCGCCATTCAGATGGCCCGAGCCCTCGAACATGCCCACGCCCGAGGCCTGATCCACCGCGACGTCAAGCCCAAGAACATCATGATCACCAAGGACGGCACCGCCAAGCTCGCGGACATGGGCTTGGCCAGGGAAGCCGGCGACGCCGAGGCCGCTGCCGCCGAAAAAGGCCGTGCATACGGAACGCCATACTACATCTCGCCCGAGCAGGTTCGCGGCGTGGAAGATGTGGATTTCCGCGCCGACATCTACTCGCTCGGCGCAACCCTCTACCACATGGTCACCGGCAGGGTCCCCTTTGAAGGCGACACGCCCGCCGAAATTATGCACAAGCACCTGCGTACGCCCCTGACGCCGCCGGATCATATCAATACGTCACTTTCCACGGGATTCGGAGAAGTCGTCGAACGGGCCTTGGCGAAGAACCGAGACCGAAGATACCAATCCACGAGCGATCTGCTCCTCGATCTCGAAATGGTGCGCCGCGGTGAAGCACCGCCCCAGGCCCACAGCGGCCTCAACAATCAACTGCTCGCAAACCTGGCAACCGAAGGCGCCGAGGTTTCCGATGACAGTACGTACATGCCACATCCGGCGCAGATCTTGCCGAAACTCCCGATGCCCGGCTATGTCGTTCCGCTGATCATAGCACTGGTGGTCGAGTTTTTGATCATCGTCGCACTGCTAGGAGTACTGCTGGCCGGGGGGTAGTTTCCGCGCCTTCTTCATTCATGCCAGGCGACATGACAACATGATGCCACTCTTTCCAATCAGGCGCGCACGGTCCCGCGCCTGGACATCGATTGGTTTACGCTCGTAACGCACACATCCCATTTCTCCGAAAGCGCGGCGCCTTCTCATGGCATGAACGTCGCGCAAAAATAAAATAGAAATCACCAAGAATTCCACTGGCCAACCCCGCGGCGCGCCGGTAGTATTTACGTGCCGCAGCAGAAGTCAAGGAGGTCTATTAGACAAACGCTTCTACTTTGTTTGAACGGCATGGATGCCGACTCGAATCTACGTATCACCCACAATCAAGCTGGCCGAATCACCCACGGCTGTGGGCTTGCGCGTGCCTTTCCGCGAAAGCCCCGATGCGAACAAAGGAGTGTTCGGCATGAAGTCCTTGCGGTGCGACGTAGCCTCAGTATGGAAGCGATATCTCAAAGCCCGCCACATCGAACTTCGCAACAAGTTGATCGAGCATTACCGACCGCTCGTTCACATGCAGGCCGCAAGGCTGGCCCAGAAGCTGCCGGCGCAAATCAGCTACGACGAAATCTGCTCAGCCGGATACGATGGTCTCCTCGAGGCGGTCGAGGCATACGACCCATGCCACAAGGCGAAGTTCGAGACGTTCTGTCAACAGCGCATCCATGGTGCTGTGATGGATTGGCTCCGCGCACTCGACGGGCAATCCCGGACCGTGCGTAGCTTCGAGAAGCAGCGAATGCACTGCAAGGAAATCCTCGACTCTGCACTGGGACGCCCCCCGACCAACGCGGAGATCGCCCAGCAAATGGGCGTCACCACCGACCGCTTCGCCGAACTCTCCAGGCTCTCGCGGCTCGGACACGAAGTCCATCTCTCCGCCATTCAGAGCGACGACGACGGCTATCATCGCGGCTCCCCAGGTGGTTGGGACATCGGCGACGCCAACGCGGTCGACCCCTCCCAACGCGTCTCGCGACAGATGCTCACGGACTACATCGCCCGTGGTCTGAATCGTGAGGAACGCCTCGTCCTCGTCCTCTACTACACCGAAGGCCTCACCATGGCCGAGATCGGCTTGGTCCTCGATCTGTCGGAGTCGAGAGTCAGCCAAATACACAAGGACGTCATCACGCGCTTGCGGAGGCGATTCAAGAACGAGGCCGCCGAACTCGTCGCCTGATTGCGGCGAGCTCATTCCACTACCAGGCCCCGGGCGAGCCTGATCTACAGTGGGTCAGCAGCCCGTGGCAAAACTGTGGCACTGACGTCTCGCCGGTAGTTTTCCCGGGGAGCATCGGCGTCTCGCCGGTATTACCAGGTGGCACCGGCGTTTCCGAACCGCTGTTTTCCCTATTACCACGGGCTGTTAGAGCTCCAGGGCAATCGCAAGAATGGCCGGGCGGTGGTCATTGCAGCGGTTTGCGCGCTCGTGTAGCGGCCGACCTCCGTGTCGGCCGTCGGAAACCGTTGGTGTTCTACGGCCGACACGGGGGTCGGCCGCTACATCCGCCATTCTTGCGATTGCCCTGGTTAGAGCTCCTTCTGGCATCCAAAGTCTCTGCGTGACGCAGGTGGCGATCGACGATCTTTTTTCCTTTTCTTGCCAAGAACAGCTTGACTTTGATCATCTATAGATAATAATAATGGTTAGTGATTGAATAGTCAAGGCCCAACTGGAGAAAATTCACGTGGCCCGCATGACCGCCAATCGACCCGGCACACCCGATAAAGCCAGCCCCCGAGCCATGGCCTGGAAGCGGGGGTGCGGACGGGGCTCCATTCTGGGACGTGGGCGGCCCTTCCGTGGAAAGCAGGGTGCGGTTGCGGATGCGGGGTGGGACGAGCGGTTGCAGCGTGCGGCGGCGGCG
>JAUVGW010000003.1 GCA_030593565.1 Phycisphaerae bacterium
GGCTCAAATTTTTTGGTTTTTTTTAACGCGATGAACCGCACAGCCGCGTAGCCATCCGATCGGCGGTGGCGGAGGGCTCGCTGCGCTTCGCCTTGGCTTGATTCCTGGGTGCGCTGTGTTTTCGTCGGGCTGCGACACGGAATGTAGTATTCCGCCGAAATCGTCACACGCCTATTATCCTGCCGCGGGTGTACGTCATTTCAGTAGGGAAGGACAAGGGCCCCCGGCAGGAAGACCGGCTCGAGACGAGCCGGCTCACTGGGTCGGGGGCAGCCGTTTCGCGGCTGGTTGTGTTGAGTGGCGACCTCTCGTAGGATCAAGGGTATGACCGCCGCTTCGGAGCCAGCAGGACAGCGCGGCCTTCGGGTGCAACCAAAATGTGGCGCAGGCGTTCCGCCTGTGGCCCCGCCGGCCAGGTGGCAGCGCAACGTTTCCGCCACCGCCGAGACGGCGGTGCCACAATTGACCCCACCGGTCTTGGCGCCGGCGCCGCGGTTCCGCCGCGGGCTGCCAGATGGTGACGGGAGAGCGATGGCTTGGTGTTCCGCGACTGTTGGCGGGCGGTGGATAACGCGGCGGTCTTGGCCGGTCTTGCTTTGTGTGCTGACGCTGGTGGGGTGCCAGGGATCGCGCGGACTGGCGGGTATTCAATCGGCCGATCCACGGGAGCGGAGCCTCGCGATTCGGGAGGCCGCGGAGGCAAAGGATGCTCGTGCGATCCCATTGCTCGTCGATCGGCTGGAAGATGAGGACGATGGGGTTCGCTTCTATGCGATTCTGGGGTTGGAGCGGATCACCGGCGAGCGTTTCGGCTATCATTACTCGAAGCCGGCACGGGAGCGTGCCGGTGCCGTTGAACGATGGCGAGCGTATGTCGAAGGGAGAGGCCACGGTGGCGCAAAAGGAGGCGGCGGGGTCGGTGTTGGACCCGAAGCGTCGGCGCCCGGGAGTCCAGAGTCGAATAAATGAGCGAGACAAGCTCGGTAGAGCTGAACATTGCGAGCAACGCGAAGAGCCTGCCAGTCGTCCGCGGCGCAGTCGAGCGGATGGCCGCGATGGAGGGATTCTGCGAGAAGGATGCGCATGGCCTGATGTTGGCGATCGATGAAGCGCTTGCCAATGTCATCCGGCACGGCTATGACGGGCGTCCCGATCAGCCGATCGCGATCAGGTTGACGACGGTGACGGGGCCGAACGAGCGTCCGGGTATTGCCGTGGAAGTCCGGGACAAGGGTCGACAGGTGGACCCGGCGACGATCCAGGGCCGCGATCTCGACGATGTGCGGGCCGGTGGGCTGGGTGTGCACATCATTCGGACGGTAATGGACGAGTACGATTACAGTTGTCCACCGGCGGGCGGGATGCTGCTCCGGATGGTCAAGTATGTCGGGCCGGGTAACGCTCAGGGTTGACCGGCGGGACCGCGAAACGAGCCAACGAAGAAAAGACCTCGCACAATGGCAGAAAAGCAGAACAGCCTGATCAAGGAAATCCGGAGATCGGACGGAGCGACGGTGGTCGTGTTGGCGGGAGATGTGGACCTGCACCACTCACCGGAGCTGCATGCCGAGCTGGTGGAACTCGCCGGGGAACGTCCTCCTCGGTTGTTGCTGGACCTAGCGGAAGTGCCGTACATGGATTCGTCCGGCGTGGGGACGTTGGTCGAGGTGTTCCGGCGTGTGAGTTCGTATAAGGGCAAGATGGTTTTATTCGGTCTGAACGACCGCGTACGTAGCGTGTTCGAGATCACGAAGCTGGATCGTTTCTTCACGATTTGCGAGACCGAGGAGCAGGCCGCGGAGACGTAGAACGTATCCCGAAGTTGCCTGTGTCATGGGCGACCCCGGCCAAGGATGAGCCACCGCCGGACGCCGGACCCACAGATTGGCAAGATAACGCGGGACGCCGGCGCCACGGATTCGAGGGTGGTTCCCGGCTTGGCGTGAGCAACCATGGGCGATACACCGGCGCAAGGCAAGCAATCGGCCCCGGGGGCCGTGGTGAGGTCGATCGAGGCGATCGGCGACGAAACGATCGGCCGGTTTCGTCATAGTGTCGGATTCGTCCAATTCCTCGGGGGGGTGACTTATCTAACGTGGGATGCGGTGGCGTGGGCGTTTCGCGCGGTATTCACTCGCGAGGTGCGGCTGGGCGGGGCGAACGTGCTATCGCAGATGGTTCGCGTGGGCGTTCGGAGCGTGCCGATCGTCGCGCTCGTGCAGGTGTTCATCGGGATCATCCTTGCGCTGCAAATGGCGCCGACGTTGCGGGAATATGGTCAGATTCAGCGCGTTGCGGATATCGTGGGGATCGCCATCTTCCGCGAGTTGGGGCCGTTGCTGTCGGGCATCGTGCTGTCGGGTTTTGCCGGGGCCAGCATCGCTGCCGAGCTGGGGGCGATGGTGGAAGGGGAGGAAATCAAGGCACTGCGCGCGACGGCGTTGAATCCGATCCGCTTTCTGGTGGTTCCGCGATTCCTCGCGACGACGGTGATGCTGGTGCTGCTGACGGTTGTCGCCGACATAGTGGGCGTATTCGGCGGCTTCTTGACGAGCACGTTGATCCTGGACATCGATGCCGTCCAGTACATCAGCTACACACGGGAGGCGTTGACCCAGAAGGACTTCGTGACGGGTCTCGTGAAGGCGGGTGTGTTTGGGGTGATGATCTCGGTGATCGCCTGCTACGAGGGATTGAACGTCAGCGGCGGCGCCGAAGGCGTGGGCCGTGCGACGACCAACACGGTCGTGAAGTGCATCGTCGCGCTGATCTCCGGCGACGTGATCTTTACGGCGGTCTTCTACGCGTTCGGGTTGTAGGGAGAACTTTCCTCCATTATTGACGCTTTTATGGCCGATTGAGCATCTCGCATCCACCGGAAACCCACGGATTGCGATCCATGGGCTTTGGGGTGTGCTTCATTGGCCATTTCAAGCATCAAAAAAAGCCACGCGGCCCGGCGAATGCGAACGCCGAACCGCGCGGCCGAGTCAGGTATGTACCCAAGCGCGTGTTTGATCCTATCTTGCGAGCGGCATCAGAGCCCCCGCGTCCTGCCAATTATCCTCCCAACCTTCGTCGTCCCACCCACCGTCGTCCCCGACACCTTGACACTCGGGCTGAGAGCCGCCGCACTCGCCCTCCGACCAGCCGGGCACTTCTCCAGAGCCGAAGCCCTGATGGTCAAACCCCTGGACGAACCCGAAGACCTGCTGGAGCAGATCCTCGTCGATGGTGACGTTGCACCCCCCCGGCGCGCTGAACGCCGTGGCAACCAACATGGTGGACATCGCCGCCGCGACGACCTTCTTCCGCTTGGCAAAGTTCTTCAACATCAGTCTTGCTCCTTTCCTTTTCGTTCCGTCGAATGGTCCGAGCCGGTGCGAGGTTCGGATCTCGGAAAGTCGCTGGACATCAGAAACGTATGATTCCGCCCACGTTTGGGCAAACGCCGGAGGCGACGAGATCCCGCACGCGGCGGCTATCGGTTCGATGGGGTGGTCAGGCGGTCCCCGTCCGCTAGAATACCGGGCCTTGGCAAACTGGAGGACGCAGACATGCCGTATGACGAGATCGAATTCGAATCCGAAGAAGCCATGGAGAAGGCGGTCGACTTCCTGAAGAAGGAGTATCGGGGCGTCCGGACGGGACGCGCCTCGCCGGGGTTGGTTGATCAGATCAAGGTCGTCGTGCCCGCCTACGGCGACGCGCCCATGGACCTGAAGTCGCTCGCGACGATCTCAACACCCGATGCCTCGCTGCTGATCGTCAAGCCGTTCGATCCGAGCACGCTCAAGGACATCGCGCGCGCGCTCCAGGAGGCCGACATCGGCATCAACCCTCAGAGCGATGGCAAGGTCCTCCGCCTGCCCGTGCCTCCGCTGTCGGGCGAGCGCCGGCAGCAGATCGCCACACAGGTCAAGAAGATGGCGGAGGGGCAGAAGGTCGCGCTGCGCAACGCCCGTCGCGACGCGATCCAGAAGATCGACGCTGAGAAGAAGGCCGGCGACATGCCCGAAGACGACGCCAAGAAGGGCCACGACGCCATGGACAAGCTCACGAAAAAGTACGAGGGCACCATCGACGATCTGATGAAGGCGAAAACGAAGGAAGTCACCGAGATCTGACTCGGTGCCGCGAGCCGTCTCAGCGGGCGTAACCACTTCCACAGCCAACAACGCGATCAAGTGAATCTCGCCGCGATAGGCATCCGCCGTCCGACGCCAAAGGCGCGGCTAGTTACCTTCAAGCCGGTGGCGGCCTGTTTGCGCTTGTACTCGTTGAGGTCCACCTTGCGGATGACATCACGGACCGTGGCTTCGTCGAAGCCGAGCTTGATGATCGCCTCGGCCGATTCCTCCTGTTCGACATAGCGGTGCAGAATCGTGTCGAGCGTGTCGTAATCCGGTAGCGTTTGCTGGTCGTGCTGGTCGGGACGCAACTCGGCCGAAGGCGGCTTGGTGATGGTCGACTCCGGAATGACACATCGGCCGGCCTTGGCGTTGACGTGTCGGGACAACTCATAGACCATCGTCTTCGGCACGTCGCTAATGACCGCCAGCCCACCGCACATGTCGCCGTACAGCGTACAATACCCGACGGCCAATTCGCTTTTGTTCCCGGTCGTGAGCAGCAGCCAACCGAACTTGTTGGACAGGCTCATCAGGATGTTGCCGCGGATGCGCGCTTGTATGTTCTCCTCGGTCACGTCCGGTGGGCGACCTTCGAACATCGGCACCAGACGCTCCTCGAAGACGTCGTGCATCTCACCAATCGGGATCAACTTGAAGTCGATGCCCAGATCCTCGGCGAGCACCCGCGCGTCGGTCACGCTGTGGTCGCTACTATACCGCGACGGCATGCCAATGCCGTGAACGCAATCGGCGCCGAGCGCCTCGACGGCGACACAGGCGACCAAGGCCGAGTCGATCCCGCCCGACAGGCCCAGCACGACTTGTCGGAAGCCACACTTGCGCACGTAGTCGCGGGTTCCAAGGACCAATGCCTCCCAGACCGAGGCTGCGTTGTCGGGGTACGGCTCGAGACGGGCCTGCTTGGGCGTGTCCAGATCGACGAGCAGCAAGTCTTCGTTGAACGCCTTTGCCCGTGCCAACACCTCGCCCTTTGCTCCGAAGACGCAGCTTGCCCCGTCGAAGATCAATTCGTCGTTCCCGCCGACTTGGTTCACGAGCAGCAACGGCCGGCCATGTATCGCCGCTTGGCGGCCGAGCAGCTTCTCTCGAAAAGCCTGTTTCTCCATGACGAAGGGAGACGCCGAGGCATTCACGATCACGTCCGCTCCGGCCGTCACGAGCTCATCAAGCAGATTCCTACGATAGAGCTGCCGTTCAAAGATCCATTTGTCGTTCCAGAGGTCTTCACAGATGCTGATGCCAAGACGGATGCGACGCTCCCGCAGCACCAATTCCACGACGCTCGCCTTGTCCGCCGGCTCGAAATAGCGGTGTTCATCAAAGACGTCATAGGTGGGAAGCAACGACTTATAGCACTCGGCGACCAGTCGCCCGCCTTGACAAAACGCCACGGCATTGCGGAGTCCGCGGCCGATCGGTTCGGGATTCCGTCGGACGAATCCGATCAGGGCTGCCGGACCGTTTTGTGTGCATTCGGCAAGTCCCTCGATGGCTGCCGCGTTGTCTTCCACAAACTTCGGCTTCATCAAGAGGTCTTTCGGCGGATACCCAGTTACCGCCAATTCCGGAAACACCACGAGCTCCGCACCATCGGCTCGGGCTCGGTCGATGAAGGTCCGAATTCTCTCGCAGTTGCCGACGATATCGCCGACGAGCGGGTTGAGTTGGGCCAAAGCAACGATCATCACCCGAGTATACCACTCCGCCAGGGAGCGAAGTAGCGCCAGAGACGTGAAGTAGCGCCAGAGGCCTGTAGAGGCATGGCAGTCTCGGCTGCTCGCCACAGGACTCGGCATCCCCCGCCGTCAAGCCTTCGATCCGAGCCCCGAGCGCAAGCGAGCGGGTCCGCGAATAGCCGGGCTGCCCGCAAACACCTTGCCCCGCCGGTTGAGGCTCTGAACGACATTCGTCGAAGCCGCTACGGACCCACGATGTCTGGACGGCGACCGACCAAGAACACGATATGCGACGACATTGAATCCTCATGGTCGGCACCAGTGTGGTCCCCTGCGGACGGCCCCCCCAAACAATGTTCCTAAAACACGGGCCGACAAGCAGATATCGGTCGCACGACGCCTCATCCTCGGGCATCAGGCTTGTCACAAGGGGTCCCCCTCGCATATACTTGGAGGCAGCATTGACGGGTGCGGTACCGCCGGCGGGCGGCCCTCGCCCACCGAGGTACGACCCGGGAGAATGGGGCTCTGAAGGGTCGCTGCAACAATCCTGGGGTGCCTGCAAGGAGTCCGCAACGCGTGGGGGGGGCGTTCGTGGATGTACTCCCGCAAGATGTGATGGATTGAACGTCCGAGGACACATGGTGTGGGCGTAAGATCCAATTGATGTAACCGTATGGCGAGCAGAAGGGGACCGCTCCAAGCATGACCGGTACCACAGTGTTCGACGCTCGATCCGTTTTCGAGGTCCCGACAGAATCGTGGCCTCGCGTGGGTCGTCTTGCGCGTACACCCGGCGCCCGGCCGCTCTCCCGGCACACGAATCGCAGTTTGATCCATTGGAAGGATGAGTCATGAATCGCTTGCATCGATTTGGCAACGTTCGGTGGTTTGGCGGCGTCGCACTGACCGCCGGCTTCATCGTGTCCATGTTGGCCGGTCCGGCCCGCGCGGAAGAGCGTAAGTTCGTGGTGATGCTGGCGCATTCGCCAAAGGCCGCCGCGCTTATGCCGGAGGACGAAGAGAACCCGATCGTCCTGCCGAATTTCGCCGACGTCTGGGATGCGTACTTCGATCGCGTCAAGGATACGGGTGCGTCCGAAGTCGACTCGTTCGCCGAGTATTGGCTGGAGATCTCCTACGGCAATGTGAGCGTCAGCGGCGACGCAGTCGGCTGGGTCGAGGTACCTTGGCCGATTCTTCCGACATACCTTTTCGGGGAGAGCGGCGAGGGAGAGCCTCCCGGATCAATCGATGGATTGGTGCTCCCGTTCTACGATTTGAACAACTCTGGGACGCTCAATTCGTTTCAGGGTGAGGAAGTCCCCTTGACACAGGATCAGATGATTTTCATCGACTACAACGGCCACCAGGATGGCACAGCCACGCCGGGGTATCCCCCTACCGCGGAAGCTCCCACGCAAGGGCTCGTGGACTTCCACCCATTGACCGGTCAGCCCGTGTGGACGCCGGGCGAGCGCTTCCGCGACCTCGACGGTGACGGTCAGTACGACGCTCTCCTGGAGCCGACTCGGGATGGGTGGGGATACGTTGTGCCCGACTGTTGCCATCCGCATAGTGGCGGAGGCTGCGCTGATGACGACTGTGAGCTTGATGTCTGCGACGTGATGTCATCCTGCTGCGACCAAGAGGGGGAAGAACCCATACCGGGTGAGTGGACGCAGGACTGCGCGGATCTTGCGGTGGCAATTTGCCTTGTCCCCGACTCTGATCCTCCCTTGTCGATTTGCGAGGATTGCGAGCAGGACGGTGATATCCAGAACGAGGAATTTTGCGACACGGATCAGGATAACGCATGGGACTTCCCCGAGCCTTTCGAAGACTTCCTGATCATCTATGACCCCGATTCGAATGGCTGGGTCAAACTCGATCCCAGCCCGAAAAACCTGAACCCCCGAAGCCGGGCGTGGGCTGAGGTGTATATTCGAGCGAACTACCCCGGTTTTGTGGGTTCGATCGTTTCGGCAGCAGATGTTAACGACGGCAGCGGTTTCCTGGGTCGGTTTGGCAACGGAGTATATGACGGCCCTGACAGATGGCTCGAATCCGGCAGTGCGGCGTTCCCAAACGCCGGAAGCAAGCTTCAGCAGCGGCGGGGCGGCCAGATGTGGGTCTATGGCGCCACCACGCCCAGGCCCGACCTCGACGCCAACTATCCCTGGAGCTACAAGGATTGGTGGGAGGCCTTTTGGAACGACAAGCGTACGCAGGCGGGTCTGGCGCCGGAGACCCCACCGCTGCCACCAACGTGGGATGAGAGGATCCCGCAGTTGGTCGAATTCGATCCGACCAATCCTGGGATGCTCCCAGATCCGCCATCGGGCACCGACGACCCCCGGCCTTTCGCTGCCAACACCGGCGGCCCGAAGGCGCGGGTGGACCAGACCTGCGGTCCAGATGAAGACGGATTGCCTTGTGTCCCGCCGCCGCCGCCCCCGGGGCTCGACGACTGTCCGCCTTGGCTCGAACCGAGTGGGGAAAGATGTACCCCGGTATGCGAGCCGACGCCGCCCGAACTAACGGATGGCTGTACGCTGCCGGCGCTCGAGCCGTGGAGCCGTGGCGATGGCGGGGGGACTCAGTTCATCGACATCAGTAATGGAAACGTCCTTCCCGACTTGCTCGACGAAAACACGGACGGCCTGCCCGACTACTATGACGGACCGGCCGAGTGGGACGATCTTCCTTCGTCGATCTACCACGCGAGAAACACGTCCGGACTTGGCTGGCTCACCGGAGGCGGAAGCGTGTCGCTATTCGGCGGCAGCGCGTCTTTCGGCAACGGAGGTGATGGTCGGCCCGGCGAAGTGACCAGCACGACCAACACTGCTACCTACGGTGAAGATATCGGCACCGGCGACGGGGGTCCCGGGGGGCCGGACGGCACCATCCCCGCCGCTGGCCCATTGGCCTACAACATCCATGGCGCCAACGGCTATGACGGAGGCAACGTCCTCAACCTTGAGTTCCTGACGTGGTACAAGACGCCTTTCTCGGGCCTTTCTGGTTTGGCATCAGCCGGCGGGAGCCTCTATGGAGCGGACCAGGGCGCGAACCAATTGGTCTCAATAAACTCGGCTGGGCCGTCCTGGACAGCCGTTGGTGGCAGATTCGACGGCGACGAGGGGGATGGGATCGAGATTCTCGTCACGGTGTTGGCCTCTCATGGCGATTCAGAGAAACTATACGGCACTGGCACATACCATGATCCCGCTGAGCTCCCGATTCCATGGCCGGCGTTGTTCGAAGTCAGCGCGACGACAGGCGAGGCCACCTTCATCGCCTATCTCGCTTCCGTGGCGGTCCCCGCGGACATGGCCTACGACCCCGTCGCAGGAACCTTATATGCCATTTTCAACGGTAGCGACGATACCACTTTCCTGAGGGCGATCGACACGGCGACGGGCCAGATTACCTCCGTCGTCAGGCTGGGACAGTTGACAATCGGGTGTATGGGATTGGCCTTCGCTGCCCCTGACCTGTACACGATCGACAACGCATTCGACTGGGCGGCCAGGATCGACTTGAGTATCGATCCCACTGACCCTGACGCGCCATACACCCTGAACCTCGATCCCCTGGACCCGGAAGCCCTGCCATTCGGTTTCGCGGTCCAGGCGATGACGTTCACAACGGACGGTGCTAATTGGTATGCCACGGATGAGACCGACCACTTTATCTCGATTGACGCGGCCAGTGGCGCCGCGAGCGACGAAGGCTCGCTAGGCTTTGCCTCGGCTCGCTCGCATATCTTGCGCCGCGACTTCAACCTCGACGGCCTCCTCGACATGGGGGAGACCCGTGAGCCGAACACGGAAAACTACGCGATCGACGCAAGTGGTGGTACGCCAGAGGACGGCGGCCCCAGCAGCCACTATCCGTTCAATCGGCGGCGGCTGACCGAAGACGCCGTAGCCGCGCTAGACCCAAGTGTGGACTGGGACCTTTGGGCGATGCCCGTCGGAGATAAGAAATACCTCTTCAGCACGGTTCTTCTGCCCGGCGGCCTCTATCCCGACGGTCTGGCGGCCGGTGGACGTGGGCTGTTCCAGCTTCCCGCACCCGGGATGGACCTCCCCATCCAGACGAGGGACCTGCCCGAGCAGTTCCCGGCGATTCTGTTCTCAGACTTCACGACGGGCCTTGCGGGGGCGTCCGAAACGGGCGAGCAGCTTGACGAAGGCAGCTACGCGAAGGGCCTGATGGCCCACGAGTTCCTGCACGTCTGGGAAGGCTACCCTGACTTGTACGACTACGACGAGTACATCGGCGGTATCATCAACCGGCCGGTGGGTATCTGGGACATCATGTCCGGTGCGTTTGTCCATCCTTCTCCGCCCTTGAAGGAGCGAAACCTGGGCGTGGGGCGATTCGACATGGCACACGCGCCCTGGCTTCAGACGAACGACCTCACGGAGGTGATCGACCCGTTCGAGGAAACCGACGTCGTCCTGACGGACTACGCGTTTGATCCGACGTCATCGACGTACTACTTCGAAAACGCCAATGCGCCCGGTGAGCTGTTCTACTTCTGGCGCATGACGCGGGTCGATCCACCAAACCCCAACGACGTGAACTTCAACAAGATCCTGCCGCCAGCCTACGATGGCCCCGATGCTGGCGACCCCGACGGGTTCATGATCATGCACACGGACTTCCAGACGAACCCCGAAGGTCTGCCTCTACAGCAGCGATTCGGCTCGCACTTCACCTACAACATCATCCAAGCCGACGGGCTCCAGCAGCTCGAGGCGGGTGAGAACGGCGGCGACGGCGGCGATCCGTGGCCCGGCAACCTCGGCATGACGGAGTGGAACGCGTTCACCGACCCCAACTCCCAATGGTGGGGCCAGGAGCGGAGCGGTCTGGAGATCACCGGTATTGCCACGTACCCGAACAGTTCGGTCGTGACATTCCTGTGGGATCCATACGTGGTCCCGACACTGGACATCATCAATCCGCCAGCCGGCTCCGTGGTGGGCGGCAACTACGTGCTTGCATACGAAGCATTCGACCACTTCGCCGGCACGACCATCGAGCTGTATTATGACGACGATGACGCGGACTATGACGGCGTGATGATCCCGCCGGCAGTAGACAAGACCACACCTGGCATCGAACAGGAGACACATCTCGTCCCGCTCGCCTTCATGCCGGACGGCGTCTACCACTTCTACGCCCACATGTATCCCGGCGTTGGCGAGGACGGCAGGTGGGAGCCGATGTCCTGGCGCCCGGCGGAGCCGGCGAGGAGGGCAGGTCGGCCAACAACATCGGCCGTGGATGGCTGAGCAACCCCGATCCAGATCTTACTGAGCCTGATTCTGATTGGGCTGACGAGGTGGTCCGCGTCTATATTGACAATTCCAAGATCGAACTGTTCACGATCAAGTGCGTAAGCGATTCGGTTGCCGGCTCTGAGGTGTGGAGCGTTACGGGCGAACAGTCCGGCCCCCACGTGGCGGCAACGACGGGCGTACCGTACACGTCCGACGGCGGCGAGGTCGCGTTTGTGATCAACTGGGACGAGATCACCGACACGGACGCGAACGTGTATTCGATCCTCGGCGAATACTACCTCACAGACTTCGACGCAAACTTCCCCGCGAGCGATTTCGATCCCGGCGATATGGTGCGTGTCGTAGGCGGCACAGGCGCGACCGCCGGCTTCTACACTATCATCGTGGCGGTTGACATGTACATGCCCGACGGCTCACCCGAAACCGACGGCATTGCGGAAACGCTGAAGCTGACCAGCCCCGCCGGCTCCTCCGCCGGCGCGGGTGACGTGGAATACCGCGTTCACTCCTTCGTCGGTGAGAACAGCGGGCTAAGCAGTGCCGATAAGTTCTTGTTCATGACCACGGGCAAATCGGCCTACAGTGCGTCCATCGAGTTCCGCAACAATACGGTCTACCTCCGCACGGCCCCTGCGTTCACGATGGAATTCCCGGATGACTCGATCGAGCCCGATCGGCGTGTGCCGCTTCGCGTGATCTTCGACGCGTCCGAATCCGTCGATGAATACGGCTATCCCAATCCCGGCTTGACCTACGCTTGGGACTTCGGCGACGGAGGCACCGGCACAGGCGTCATCGTCGAACACACATACCAGACAGCGAATCCCGCGCCGGGCTTCGAGGTCACGTTGACCGTCACCAGCCCGGAGACGCAGCTCGATCCGCTGACTCCCGGCGCAACGCTCCCGATCGTGGGGACGATCTCGGACACGGTCACCGTCAACGAGCGTGACACCGACTTCGACGATACCCCGGATTCGCTTGACAACTGCGAGCACGTTCCCAACGGGCCTGATCTCGGTACGTGTATCGATGGGCGCACGGGAGAATGCCACTCGGACGAGGACTGCGATACAAGTCCCGGGAGTATGGACGGAGCTTGCAGCTTGGCGCAAGAGGACGCGGACGGCGACGACATCGGCGATGCGTGTGACAACTGTCCTACCCTTGACAACCCGGAGCAAGAGGACATCGGCGACGGTGACGGCATCGGCGACGCCTGTGACCTCGACTGGGACGGTGACGGCGTGAACGAGGACGGTGACTTCAGCGGCACCGCCGGCGACAACCCCTGTATGGGCGGCCAAGTCGCCAACTGTGACGACAACTGTCCGGAATACTACAACCCGAACCAGATCGATGCCGATGGCGACGGTCTCGCGGATGCGTGCGACAACTGCCCGCAGGACGCCAACGCGAATCAGGTCGACGGCGACCATGACGGTGCCGGCGACGCCTGTGACAACTGTGCCAACAAGTCGAATGCCGGCCAGCAAGACGCCGACGACGACGGCGTGGGCGACCTGTGCGATATCTGTCCGTTTGACCCTGACCCGGCACAGCAGGACCTCGACGCCGACGGCGTTGGGGATGCCTGCGACAATTGTCTCGAGACGGTCAACCCCAACCAAGACGACAACGACGCCGACGGCGTTGGGAACCTCTGTGACGCTTGCCCTGAGGATGATGAGAAGGCAGAGCCCGGCGTCTGTGGCTGCGGCATCAGGGATGTCGATATGGACGGCGACGGTGTACCCGACTGCACCACCCGCGATCTGGACAACGACGGCCTGCCCGACAACCAGGACGGCTGCCCGACCGATCCGAACAAGGTATCGCCGGGTGTTTGCGGTTGCGGCGTCGAGGATCTGGATACCGATGCGGACGGCATCTTCGATTGTCTGGACAACTGCCCGGACATCCCGAACACGCTCCAGACAGATTACGACCTGGACGGCATCGGCAATCCGTGCGATGCGTCGCCCGGCAGTACGAGCGACGCCTCCGGAACGGCCGCTAGTCCCTTCCCGGGCATGGATTGTGGCGATGGCGCGGCCTGCGGCGCGGCGGGCGGTGGATTCCTGCCGCTGATGCTGCTGAGCCTCGGCTGGATGAAGGGAGGCAGACGGCGCACGCGACACCATCGCTGAGACATCCGCGTTTTGGACGACACGGCTCCGTCATTCGGAGCAGGTGGCGTGCCTGGCCGATTATCACTGCGGCCCCCGGAACGACACGTCCCGGGGGCCGCTTGCATCGGGTCCATGACAGATTCGGCGGGACGCTTCAGTGCCGCAAGATGTAGCGTCGCCCCCCTGTGGCCGACGTGTGATGCTGAGGGGTTCCTCCGCGCATGCGTCGGCCACGGGGGGCAGACGCTACATTCAATGTCGCAGCCCGCCGAATCTGTCATGGACCCCTTGCATCTGGCAACGGCTACTACGACCACCCCATACGTTGCGACTCGCAACCCACACCCTCGTGCCGATCCCTCGTCCCACCCCATCCGCCGCCGGGCTTTTGGGAACGTGACCGAAATCCTACGGTTGTACGGTCCCATTCGGCCCCAAGACCGGCTACAATCCGGACCATCCAGCCGGGTGAAGCGACCCGACAACACGACTCCACATTGCCATGGCGCGCGTAAGCACGACCGTTGGACTGCAGGGGCACTCGCAGTCCGCCGCAAAAGTCATGTAGCGGCCGAACCCCGTGTCGGCCGATCCCGTGAGCCACTGTTTTCCCGTACTCTACGGCCGACACGGGGGTCGGCCGCTATGGTCTATGGGCGCCGCCGACTTTTGCGGCGGCTCACTTGCACACCCGCGGAGGCGACGGCGAGGTCTCGGTCTCGTAGTGAGCTCGAGACGGTCGGTTACATCACGGGATGGCGGAAGGCGCCAACGAGTCAGCAAATGAAGGTCGTGAAACAAACGGACACGGTGAAGATGATTCGCGAGGCGATGCATCTGGAGTATTTAAGTGAGTAGTGAACGAGTCATAGGGGTGATTGGGGCAGGCACGATGGGGGCCGGCATCGCGGAGACGCTGGCCATGGCCGGGTTTACTGTGGAGATGTTGGACACGAGCGAGGCTATTGTGCGCGACGCCCAGGCGGCAATCGCGGAACGACTCGACGGTCGCGTGGCCCGCGGCATCATGTCACGAACTGAACGAGACGCGATTGCCTCGCGGCTGCGTGTCGCGGGCGGCTACGACAGCTTCAAAGATGCCGAGTGCGTCATCGAGACCGTGCCGGAAGACCTGAAGTTGAAGCAGCACATACTCGGGGAACTCGACAAGATCTTGTCGCCTCGGACGTTGCTCGCGACGAACACATCGAGCCTGTCGATCTCGAAAATAGGCGATGCCTTGATGTGTGGTGATCGGTTCCTCGGAATGCACTTCTTCAATCCTGCGCCGGTCATGAAGTTGGTCGAACTGGTGCAAGGACCCGCCACCAGCGAGCAGACGATGGTCAACGCGCGGGCGATCTGCGCGAAGCTCCAGAAGACGGCTGTAAAGGTGAAGGACTCGCCGGGTTTCATCGGCAACCGTGTGAATCGGCCGTTCTACCTGGAATCGCTGCGGCTTGTGGAAACCGGCGAAGCGGATATTCGAACGGTTGACCGGGCGATGAAGCGCATTGGTGGCTTCAGGGCGGGGCCGTTCGAACTCCTCGACATGATCGGCCTGGACGTCAACTTGCGTGTGACAGAAACACTGTACGAGGACTTCGACCGATCACCTCTGTTTGCACCGAGTGATATCCAGTACAAGCTCGTCGCCGCCGGCCGCCTTGGCCGCAAGACCGGGGGCGGGTTTTATGACTACTCGGACGATTCGCCGACGCCCGCGTATGAAAGGCCGCTGAAAGATGCGCAGTCATGGCAAGCGGCGCCCGCCTTGGTCGAATTCGCGAAGGCGTTCGGCAAGCCTGCCGATCGCGACATGTGGATCTTCGCTCGAATCTACCTCGCGGTGGTCAATGAAGCGGCGCGGGTCGCGGATACGATCGCCCTGCCGCGCGCCGTGAACCTGACGATGGAACTGGGTTTCAATTACCCCACGGGGCCGCTGGCGATGGCGGACCACATCGGGTTGGACGTCGTCCGGCAGTTGCTGGCCGATTTCCACCGTGAGACGGACGGTGACGAACGATACAAGGCGAACCCGCTCCTGGACCGGCACGTGGCGGATGGCAATCTCGGTGAGGAGACCGCCCGCGGGTTCCTGCATCATTCTTTGTAGGCAAGGGACCAGGGGATCAGGGAACCGGAGGTGTGGCACGGACAAGCGGGTGAGACGAGGCGACGTTGACTCGGAAGGCGGTGTTCAATACAAGCACCCGTTCGGCGAACCGGGAATCGAAGTTTGTCCGTGGACGCTCCATGCTGCCAACGGCGACGAACACGGACAAGGATTCAAAGCCGGGGCGTGTCGCCCCGGTCCGGCTCGACACGAGCCGGCTCCGATGCCTTCGGCGCCACTGCCACACTATGGTTGCGGCCGAAGGCCGCGCTTTGGACTTCTGAATGATTCAATCACCGGCACACGCCTGCACACGAACCGTGAAACTCGCCGTGGCCCTGCTATTGGCAGGCTGTGGAAAACAGACGATCGAGCTCGCTTCACCTGCCGGCGCGCCCGCCATTGGCGAACCGGCCGCAATGGACTGGTCCGACCTGAGCCTGACGTTGAGCCGCATCACGTCGGGTGAAAACGTCGACTATCAACGACTGCTTGCGGATCACCAGGCGTTGGATCGATTCCTGTCGCTGGCGGCCATGGTGGGACCGGACTCGACGCCGCGGCTGTTTCCCGACACGCCGCACCGGCTCGCCTACGCGCTTAACTGTTATAACGCGACGATCCTGCGCAGCGTGCTGGAACTCGTCGACCGGCACAAGCTGAAGCGCCGCGTACCGCCGGACATTGAACGCCGCTTTCGGTATCGCATCGATGGTCGGCCTCGCTCGCCTGCAGATCTGCGGCGAATCGCGGAGGCGTTGGCGGACGGCGATTGGCGTGTCCGCCTTGCGATGTGCGATGTCACCCAAACAGGCCCGCCATTGCCGCGTCGCGTCTTTCTCGGTGCGATCCTTGACGCCCAGTTGAATCAAGTGACGCGGGCGGCGATCGCATCGCCGCGGATAGTCCGAATCGACCACGGCGAACAGAAGCAACTGCTCGTTTGGCAGGGGCTCTACGATATCAAGGACCGTCTAATCCGCGAGCACGAGGTCCGATTCAACACGTCCGATGCCTGCCTGTTAAACGTTCTGCTAACATGGTCCGACCGCCTACACCGCGAGATCCTCAACACGGCGATCGGGTACGACGTCGCGCTGATGCCTCGCCACGACGACCTCAACGCCCTTGAACCCTCCGCGGAGGAGAATGGCGGCATCTTCTCCGCAGTGGGATCCGTTGGATCGTTATCTTTCAGGCCGTAGTGTATCGCCACGCGAAAACGTGCGTGTAGAGCGCTTCACGATTGAGTGCACTGGTCGGGCGCCCCACCTTTCTGAAAGAAAGGGTGGAAAACCGTGACAGTTGTAGGATGGGCAATCTTGCCCATCTGCTGACCGGCTCAACAGATGGGCAGGATTGCCCATCCCACGTGAATGATCGGCTCAACTGATGGGTGACACGGTCAAGCGAAGCTTGGCCGTGGTTGGTGCTCAGCACGGCCTGGCTGCGTCAGACCGTGCCACGCGAACGCCTGTCTCCCCCCGCCGGGGATCATTTGGAACGAGCGGCGCGAGAAACGCGAACGACCTTCCGTGGCTTGCGACCGGCGGGTTTCGTTCCAGCGACCTTCACGGCCTTCTTCAGGTTGTCAACCTTGAAGATGCCTACCGTGCGGCCGCCTGCCGCCCCGCTTGTCACGTAGGCATAACGGATGCGGATGTGCTGACCATTGAGCCTGCCACAGAAATCCGCCACCGCCCCGGGACGATTCGGCATCTCCACGGCGAGAACCTGCGTTTCGGTCATTGGCAGGTTGAGGGCGGTTAACGCCCGACGGGCCTTTTCGACGTTCTCGGCGACAAGGCGGAACACCCCGTGCTCGACCGAATCCATCAGCGTCAGGGCGATGATGTTGATCTTATTGGAGGCGAGTTCGTCGCACACCATCGACAGAATGCCTGGTTTGTTTACAAGAAAAATGGAAAACTGTGTGCGGGCGCTATGCATGACGTTCGCTTCTCAATAGAGGACTGCATTACCGGAAAGAACTGGCAGCCGGCCATCTGCCGGGTATCATACCAGCCGGGGCGTCCGCCGAGAAGAAGAAAGCCGCCCTGGCAGGAGATGTGCGTGTATGTCGTGATTGCAGGTAGATTTCAGCCCCCTCGGAATAGGAGCCCCCGACCTTGGTCGGGGGGTCTTGTACTTACCTACTGAAATGACGCACGCCCAGGAGACGTTCATGCCATCCGCGAGACTTGCTTTTGTCGGACCATCGCGCGAGGTGTCGCCGTGGCTGCTTCGGTCCATTGCGCGGATCGGCATTTTCGAGGCCATATGCGAAGATCACGCCGAGGAGAGTGCCGCCCAACACCACGCACGGTGGGCATTCACGGATCTGGCATCGCTCCTCCGCGAGGCTGAGCCGGACGGGGTGATCCTCCATCAGCCCCTCGAAGACCGTACCAAGATGTTGAAGGAATGCCTGGCCGCCGGCGCGGGCGTGCTCGTCACGGGCGCTCCGGGAACAGCCGCAACGTGCAAGCGGCTGGCCTCGTTCTCGAAGCTTTCCGGTCGGTTCATCCTGGCTGCGCCGCCTTTGCGGTTTGCGCCGGCGATGATGTTGGCGAAACGGCTGGTCGAGTCGGGCAAATTCGGCGTCCCCCTGTCAATGACCCTGCACTCGTCGCGACGCGGATCGCCCCGGCTGGGCACGCGAGATAACGCGGTCGTCGCACATGATCAGATGTTCGAGGCGGTTGACGTCGTTCACCAGCTTATCGGTCCCATTCACCAAGTTTACGCAGTGGCTCACGCCGACGGTGCCCTGGTCGCCAGCATGATGACCACGCCCGGCGTGCCCGTTTCCCTGGTGCTGCACGCCAGCGGCCCCCCAGAGGCCGTGGGCGTTGAAATCGTGCTGCGGGCCGCTGACGGAACGACACTCCGTATCGACCGCAATCTCCAGTTGCTCAGTGGCAATGGCTCGCGGGTGGATGCCGCGCACCGTGTCGCGATGGCGACAGTCGATCCGGCCCTGGAGCTGGGCTACGAAGGTCTGATCGCCGAATTCGGGAGGCATTTGCTGGCCGGTCACCGCGGGGCCGGCTTGATCGGGCAGGTCGCGTCTGTGGTCGCGGCCACGGAAGCCGTTTTCGCCAGCGCGGCCCGGCAACGGGCAGTGACGCCCAGGGGGGCGGGCCTCGGCCGGGGATCCCGCGAATTGGCCGACCGTTCCACTCAATAGGCTGCACCAGGCCTAGGATCGCGCCGTTTCCACCGAGATTGCGTCGGTGGGCTGCCGCAGACCGGTGATGGCCGACTTGGCAACCGAGGGGTTCATTCCAATCGTAGCGGCCGACGCCCCTGTCGGCCGAGAGCGGTTGGATGCCCCATCCTTTCTGAAAGAAAGGGTGGGAAGCTGCCGTGCAGCGGATTCCCACCCTTTGCTTCGCAAAGGATGGAGCACCCACTCAGGAAGACCGGCTCGAGACGAGCCGGCTCGCTGGGCCAGCGGGACGCACACTCGCCGGCAACGATTCCAGAAATTGGGGTTGACGGAGGATGTGATCTTTGTAATATGTGGTGTTCTGGTGTTTCGACGAGTGGATATATAAGGTCTCGGATTCGAACAATGTCATTCGCAACCGACAAGTGTTATCAAGCCAAGACAGGCGAGGTCGACCGTAAGTGGTTTAGCGTGGATGCCAACGGCAAGATCCTCGGCCGCCTCGCAACGAAGTTGGCCACGGTCCTGATGGGCAAACATAAACCGACGTACACCCCACACGTCGATACCGGCGATTTCGTCGTCGTGACCAACGCGGAGAAGATTCGCGTCACAGGTCGCAAGGCGGAGCGCATGGAGTACGCATCCTATTCGTACTATCCGGGCGGCCGAAGGGTGAGGACCTTCGCGGAGTTATCCGAGAAGCACCCGGACCGCATCATCAAGTTTGCGGTGCGTCGGATGCTGCCGAAAAACGCAATGGGGCGAAGGCTCCTGACCAAGCTGAAGGTCTATCGCGGAAACGAACACCCGCACCAGGCCCAGCAATGCGAGCCGCTCGACTTGGAAAAGATCTAGCTCCGCGCGGAAATCGGTGAGCTTTGATCCAGTGAATCGGGCACGACCGCATTCATGCGGATGTGTCTTGAGTTTGAGGCGATTCAAAAAAACCGCTGTGGCACCGCCGCCAAAGGCCGTGACGTCACAGGCTTTGGCGCCTGTGGCACAAGTTCTGATAGGATGCCTGAATAGCCAGGGAGTCTTCGACCGTGCCAGACCAACCGCCGACGCCGGACACACCGGCCCCAGAAACGACGAACGACGCAGCACCCACAGTGCCGGCCCAGGACACGCAGCCGCCCGCTGACCAAACGGCGCCTCCGCCAAAGGCCGACGTGACGCCGGAACCGGTTGCTTCGCCGCCGCCCGCGCCTGTCGAGGTCGAAGCCGCGCCAGCCACACCTGTCGATGTCGGGACGCCGCCGACGCCCGCCGTTCAACCCATTGATGAGTTGCTTGCCAAGGGCGGCGGCTACTTCTGGGGCACCGGCCGGCGCAAGGCTGCGGTCGCACGGGTCCGCATCCGTCTCGGTACGGGCAAGTTCCTCATCCAAAAGCGCGAGATCGACGACTACTTCTTCGATGTTCGGCACCGCATGGATATCGTCGCCCCCTTGAAGACCACGACCACATTAGGCAAGTACGACATCTTCATCAACGTCCATGGTGGAGGTCAAACAGGCCAGGCTGGGGCGATTGTGCTTGGTGTTGCGCGAGCCCTCCTGAAGGCCGATCCCGCCTTGGAGCCCTCACTGAGAGACGGCAACTACCTCACACGCGACGCCCGCAAGGTCGAACGGAAGAAGTACGGCCAGCGCGGAGCCCGCAGACGATTCCAGTTCTCGAAGCGCTAATATCACGGTCACCCCTTCATCGGTGTGAGCAACTCGATTCTGATTCGGGGGATGGAACGGTCTGGTGCAGCCACGCGGTACCGGGCACCCACCACGGCCAAGCTTCGTACGTGTTTTGAGCGGGTTATTTCCAAACGTAGCGGCCGACGCCCCTGTCGGCCGGCGGAGACCGTTGGGCTTCAACGTCCGACACGGGGGTCGGACGCTACGGTTGCCCTGAATCTGCTCTAACCCATGCCACCTCCGACCACCAATCACGGCCAAGCGTCTCAGTGTAATCCGGTCAGACTTGTGGTTCTGTTACGAGTTCGCTGGCGCCGGCGTTTTTTGCGGGGGCCGCCTCGGCAACATCGCTCTCGGCGCCTTTCCCGAACAGCTTGCCGAACAGGCCGCTGCGTTTGGCTTCCTCGGCCGCCAGCTTGTCTGGGCAGTGGATCTTCATGGCGAGATGTCGGATTTCCTGCCGCACCTTACCCTTGCCATACTCGACGCTCAGCGGCTGTCCGATGTTGATGCTCGAGCTGACCGATTTCCAGTCGTCTGAAATCGTGGCGAACAACTTGCGGTTCAGGATCGTCTCGACCTGATCAACCTCGAGGTGAGCGGATTCCCGTCCGACGCGGTTGCAGATGAACGAGATTCTTTCGGGGTTGAATCCCTGAACGCTCAACTCCTGCACCATCCGGTCCGTGTTCCGAACGCTGGTCACCAACAACTGGAGCACGAGGAAGTTGAAGTCGGCCGCGTCGAGCACGCTACGACCGCCCGGATCGTGCCGCGTCGGGCCGTCCACCACGACATGCGAGCACATCTCCTGAAGGCTGCTCAGCACGTTCGCGCAATGTGCGGCCGTAATCAGTTCGGCCTGCGCGAAGGAATGTGGCCGACGCAGGACGTAGAGTCCCGAGTTATGCTTGATCAGCGCCTTCAGGATCATCTGCGGATCGAGCTGTTCCTGCGTCGTGCAAAGGTCCGCTACCGTGAACTGCCCGTGCACATCCAACAAGGTCGCCACATGACCAAACCGAAAATCTAAATCCACCAACACCACTTTCTGGTCCGGTCCCACCAAGTCGGCCAGTTCGACCGCCAGGTTGGTCGCAATCGTCGTGCAGCCCACGCCGCCCGCGCTGCCCATGACGGAAATCAGCTTGCCGGGCTCCTTGGTCGACGGCTGTGACTCGCTGAGTCGACTAATCGCCTGTTCCAACTCCTCAACGTCCAGCGGCTTGACGAGGAACTCCTTAAATCCCGCGCGCATCGCCCTCAAGACGACGTCGCCGTCGGTCTGGGCGCTCAGCGCGAAGACCGGCACGTCCTGGCCACCTTCCCTCAGTTGCTTCAGGCATTCGATGACGACGGCGGGATTAGGATCGAGGTCCGCGATGATGACGTCGGCGGGGAATTGGGTGACGGCATGGGGCAGGAGGCTGGGTTCATCGAGTTCCGCCGCGATGCGGAGTTGTTCCAGCGATGTGATGGCCTTGCGCAGGGCGGGCGCTTCGGATTCGTTGGCGGTAAACAGTATTGTCCGGATCGTTCGCGCCATGGCTGCCGTACACAGTGATGTCGCCGAGGGTCCGATACTGTGAGCCAATGCGGCACACAGCCTTCCCTCGCCAACCTCATATCGGCCGCCGCGACCGGCCGCTTAAGCCGGCCGCGGCAACCGAAATCGAGGCTACTGGATCAATCGGACCGGGCGACAAGTACCCAACGTCTCGAAAATCTCCAGCAACTGCGTAACGTACATGGGACGCCCGCCATTCTCGGGATCGGGCGTATTGTCCGCGAAGAAGTAGTTCTCGGGCATGCTGGCGATGTCGACGCACAGGTCTTCGTTGACGTCTCCGCCCACGCCGATCGTGTAGATCGTCATGCCGAGTGACTTCGCCACATCCGCGCTGTCTTCCGCCCACAAGACGGCGGCAGGATCGTTGTTGCCGACGTAATTGTTGTTCTCGTCGGTGTTCGGCTTGCCGTCCGTCAGCATGATGACGACTTTGGCGGCAAGGTGTCGGGCCCGGTCGTGCGGCACTGGATCGCCGTCGTTATAGGCCCCATATTCGCCATTGGACAGCTCATGGATGGCCTCCTGAAGACCGGCGCCGATATTGGTGTACACCGTGTAGTGCCCTGCCTGATAGCCGCCCAGCGCATCGGGGATGTTCTGCAACGCCGCTGCGAGCAGTTCCGGCGAATCCGGAACCGTCAGGTCCCAACCATGCCGGCCATATTGCGCGAACAGCTCGAGCGAAACGTGGTCCTGCGTGTCCAGCGCGATAACCGTATCGATCATCGTCTGCACGGCGTCTTTGACCGATTGCAGCGGTTCCTCGGGCGTGTTCGCCAGTTCCGGCGTCTGGTCGTGCGTGGGCTTCTTCTCCAGCACGTAGTTGGCGGCCGTCTTCAGCCCATACCGATACTGGAAGTTGGCGTCGGTCGTTCGCATTTGCGACGACCCCGCGACGTAATTGATGTAGTCGTCCCAGCTTCCGCTATCGAACGGGTAATCCACGTGCTGCCACAACTCGTTCGAGTCGACGACGTCGTCGGCATTGCCGGCACCGCCGACAAACTTGGAGTCGCGTACAGTGCCGATCTTCTTCTTGCTCTTCCAGCCAGCGAGGCCAACCAGGGCTTTCACGCGGTTCAGATATAGGCTCGAATCGCCATCATACTGACCGCTAAGAAGCGCGGAGCGCTCATTGGCCGTATACCCCGACGTCGTGATGTTCTCGATCACTTCGGCGTCGGTACACGTGACATAGCGTGGAATGTAGTAAAGACCGACATCACCGACGGGCGAATAACTCCCGAGGACGATTTCGTCGCCCCAGCCCGTCATCCAGCCCCAGCGCGGCCCGCCGCCATCCTCATGGGTGACGTGACCCTCTGCACCAGGGGACGGATTGCCACCGGCATTCGCCGGCGCGCCGGGTCCGGTACCCGCCTGGTCGTTCTCGCTGTACGGCTGGCCGGGCGGAGGCGGGTCCAAGCCGTTACCGACGCCCGCGTTGCCTTTGACTTGCGGGAACATCAGCCAGATGTCTTCCAGATTGATCTGTACACCTTCGCCGGGGCCCCCGCTCTCCGAGTCAAAATCATCGTAGTGGCGCAACTCGCTGTCGTCATTCATCGATGCCGACAGGTCGATCACGAGCGAGATATCGCGCGGCGCCAGCATGGCGGTCGCGCTGGCCGAGAAGTTCGCGCCGCTGCTCCCCATCATCTTGGCAAACACCAGCGATACCGGCCCGTCCGATACCGTCGCGTCACGCCGCAACGTCACCTCAACGGCATCGTACGGCGTCACATTGGGATGGAACTCGAATTTCTCCCCATTCAGTGCCGCATGACCGAACACCAGTTCGATGTCCGTGCCTTCGGTATCACTCAGTCCGACGCCGCTCCCCGCCACTTCATTCAAGCCGGCGAAACGGGCGGCTTCCTGGGCCGCCAGCGTCTGGGGGTCGTCCGCCTCTCCGAGCTGTGACGCGGCCGCCAACGCCGCCGCGTCGGCCGCAGCCTGAAGCTCATGCTTCGCCCCGTACATCAGGCCTGTGTCAATCGCCAACGCGGCGATCCCAACCCCGACCGCACCGCCGAAGATCGCGCTCTGCACGAGCATCGATCCGCGTCTGAAGTATCGGCGACGAGTCCAATTGCGCGATTTCATCTTTCACCCTCCAAACCTTTGCCTATATGCCGGGCGCAATCGCACGATCGGCCGACACACACGATGTCACTCAAACAGATGCCGCGGCCTCTCAGTCCGGCCGGCAGCTAGGCTGACGGTTGCCTGCCGTCAGTTCGATTCCGAAAATCCGGCGAGACCCCACGGACCGCGCAGGGCAAACTGCGCTGTTGTCCATTCCGCGGACGTCGTCGCGTGTACGTTCACCGGAGCGTGCCGCCGTGGAATGCCGCCCGTGTCCACCACGGCCCGCGGCTCGCCCTCCAACTTGTGCAGGCCGAACAACTCGACGTCCGTCGGTTCCGTCGACAGCGAACCCGGCGGCGGGGGAACCTGCTGTGGATCAAGCGGCTCGACCAGTTGCGGCGTCACCAGCACGACCATTTCCGTTTCCGACTTTTCGTAGGAGGTCGAACTGAAGAGCGCCCCCAATATCGGAAGATCACCCAAGCCCGGTATTTTCGACGCAATCGCCGTCACGTTCTCGCTCAGGAGCCCCGCGATCGCAAACGTCTGGCCGTTGCCGCACTCGATGGTCGTCTCAACGCGACGCGTGTTGAAGCTGAACACGGGCAGTCCGCCTACCGTTGCCTGTTGCGGGACGGGCTCGCTCAACTCGCTCATCACGTGCAGACGAATCACCTGCCCGCCGAGAATGGTCGGCGTGAACCCGAGCCGCACGCCGAATTCATGGTAGACGATCGAGACGTTACTCGTCCCGCCCGACGACGACACCACCGTCATCGGCACTTCGCCGCCTGCCAGGAACGTCGCGGTTTGCCCGCTGTACGCGACGAGATTCGGCTCCGCCAGCGTGCGAGCCAGGCTGTTCTCGCGCAGCGCGTTGAGGAACATCTGGAATTCCGCACGTGGGAAACCGAACGTCAGGTTCGTCGTCGGACCGTTCCCCAGCGGCGCCATCGAGAATATTTGTTGCCCGGTCAGAACATTCGCCGCGCCCGTCGTGCCGAAAATCGTCGGGTTGATCTGACCGACGTTATTGGCCATGAAGAAATCTCGCGACCAATCCGACGCGCCGATCGACCAGTTGATACCGAGCTGCCGGATCGCCTCGCGGTTGACCTCGGCCACGACGACCCGCAGCATCGTTTGCTGTACGCCCGCCACGTCCAAATGATTACGCACATCACCGCCTTGCACGAGCGCCGCCAATTCCTCGATCTGGTCAGCCATCGTGCTGTCCGAAACCGAGCCCCTCAAAACGATCGTGCCGTTCACGCTTCGGAGTTTCACGTCCGACGTCGGCGCAATGCTCTTGATCAACTCGCCCAGTCGGACGAGGTCCAACTCAACCGTCACGTTGAACGCCCGCCGGTCCTGCCCCATTTGCAGGATGAGCTGAGTCGTTCCCTGACTCAGGCCCGTCAGGATGATCCGCTTCGGAGTCACCACGAGCACATCAACAATGTCGGGATCCGCCACTTCCGCACGATCGACCGGCACCTTCAGGTCAATCGTGACGGTACTGTTTTGCACCACGTTGATTCGCCGCGCCTGGTTTTCGTCGACGCTGACGGAGGCGATCAACGTGTCTTCAACGGAATCTGGTGGATCAGCCCTCGGCAAATCGCCCTGGGCCTTCGGCTCGTCTGCCGCGCTCGCCAGCAGAAGATCCGCCACGAGCGCAGCGCCCGCTGCGCGACTGGCAGTGGAGCCTGAATCAAGTCCGGCGACGGGACCCGCCACGGTTTCGCCCGTTGCCTGGGCCGCCCCGCCGAAGGCCTCACCCCACAGCGCATCGGTTGATGACCAATTGTCGACCGCCAACGAGATCGGCCGATTCGCCTTTGCCGTACGCTCCTCCGAAGGTGCTTCGGAGGGCGCATCGTCAATAATGCTCAACACCTGGTTGGCCATGACGCGCGCGGCCGGCAGAACCGATGCCGCCAGCGGCCGGCTCTCACCGAGCACGTCGGCCGCCGTACCGATGCACAACACCGGCACACACAACAAGACGACGAGAACCGCGCACGAAGGTACGCGGTGGCAACGCAACCGCCCCGTCCGTGGGGCACGACTGGTAAATACCACAAATCCATCCTTGGCCGAAATCATTCAAGCATCTCCGTATAAGAGGCGTCCTCGGGATCGCCGGATTCAACCCCCAAGTGACTTGCCATCGACGCGTTCTCCTTTACGCGCCTGTACTCACCATGCACACCGGTCTCCGCAAAAACGAAACGCTCCATCGTCGACCCGCGCACCACCTCCACAATGTGACGGTTGGTTTCTCGCGGCGGAGGCTGTTTCTTGATCACCACGGGTGCCTGGACGTCCTTCGCCAACGCATCCGCCAGGACTCGAGACCAAAACGGCTCGCCCTCCTTCTTGTGCTCCTTCCCATACCCCCGCAGCGCCAGCCGCAGATTCCTGCGCCCGGCGGCGGCGTGGCGATGCAACACCTTCACCTCGTCCGGCCTCACGAACAGCGTGACGGATTTCGTGATGCGGACGGTCTTGCCATCGCGGCCGGCTTCGCTCAATGACTGGCCAACCGCACCGACCTCGATATCCGAGAGGATCAGCTTGCTGGTCCCGTCGGAACCGCCCGCGAATAGGTCCACGCGGGCGCCGGGCATTACGAAGCCCGCCACGGCCGATTCCTCGGTGACGCTGATGCTCACAGCGCGGAAGCCCGGCGGAATCTTCGCCCGTATGCCCGGCTGCGCGCCCGGCGGCGCCAACATGCTCGCCGCGACGGGCACATTCGGAGCCACTGACATCGACGTCACGCGTCCGACCAGTTCCGCCCGCTCCGTAAATGCATCGGAAGGCAGCAGGGTTTTCGGAACCGACTTGCTCGTCAGCATCTGCTCGGTGATCAGCGTCGCCACATCAATAGGCTGCGCACTGATCAACACCTCGACCTGATCGCCCGGCCCCTCGCCCTTCGCGTCCTGGACCATATCAATGCCCATCTTGATCGCAAAGAAGCCGACACCCAGTCCGATCACCAACGGTATAAGAGTTCTCGCTTTCATTTCTATCACCCCTGTCCTGCGCAAAGTCACACGTTGCGACGGAAGGGCTCATCATCATCAGGGCGGGTCGATCCCCCCGCCTCCGCCTTCCACGCCCTCTCGCCGCATCGTCGACCTTGACGAAATATCAAAGCTGCCACCGCCCATAAGCCCACCGGTAAACGACGCGCGGCTGAACGGAATGCTCACCTCGACCCAGACCTCGACGTCCGAGCCGCTCATCGAACTCACGTTGCTCGTCGTCGTGTGCCCCGTCAGATCCGCCCCAGCCATCGATGCGTCCACGGCCGTATCCACGTCGTCCATCGTCCCGCCTGGCAACGCCGCAGCGCGCGCTCCCTCGCGCGAGGCGAGCGTGACAGTCTGGCGAGTCATATAGGCATATCCCACTTCCAGCGCGCCAAGCATGGCCAGCAGGAAAAGTGGGGCGATGACCGCCATTTCCACTACTGCGGTTCCCCTGTGATGATACCTTCCTATCTTGGTTTTTTTCATAGCACTTCCCACCATCCGGAATAGGTTGAGACAAGCACAAATGCCGTCCCGATACTCAACGGAACGGCATATGGCAAAACACCGGTTGATCTGCTCAGGCTCTTGGCCGAACCGAATTCTCCGAAAGCCGTCTTCACGGTGCCTACTTTGGCCAACAGCACACCCAAATTCGTCGCCGCCTGAAACCAGCAACGGCGATAGACAATCAAACCCAGCGCCAACACGCCGCCCGCAAGCCCCCCGGCGATCACCGCCCAAAAGGTCGCGGTCGGGCCTAACCATGCGCCGAGTGCCGCCATGAACTTGACGTCCCCCGCGCCCATGCCGTGCATCAGCCACAGAACGATCAACAGCCCCAAGCCCGTCCCGAGCCCCATCAGACCCGCTTGCACACCGGCCCATCCGAAATAGATACCCTGCGCTGCGAGCCCTGTGGCCGCGATCGTTCCGTTTAGCCAGTTTGGGACGCGATGACGCCGAACGTCGCTCCAGCATGCTACGAGCATCGCTGGAACGATCGCGGCCCCCATCAGTTCTGCGTAACCCAACTCCGACATCTACTCACCCAATGTTTCCATAACTGTTGGCTGCCTCGTCGTGAAACACTCCTCCGGAACGACACACCCGACGGGCGGAGTCGCTCGACTCCGCCCGTCGTGCGTCATACGGAATGCGCTCTCCATTTCCCGCCGCCAATCCCAACGTCGCGTGAGGTTCACACATCGCCGAAACTGGGCGGCCGATTGACTACAACGAGCCTTCGATATCCGCAAACGTCGAGGATACCTTGGTCCCGAGGGCAGTAATCGCGCCGAGCGCAACCACGATAATCAGTGCCAGCATGACCGCATACTCAGTTGCAGTCGCACCATCCTCGTCCTTCAAGAAACTCCAAAAAGCCTTCATCGCACGATCTCCTTTCCCACGGACAGCGCACATTTCACATTTACTGTCCTGGTGATCCCCGGCATCCAGCCGTTAATCACCCCCCTTGGTCTGGGTCCCCCCACCGTGAAGGGACTTACCCATGACAGCATCCCTTCTGTCGGCCCCGAAACGGAATACTGTGGCTCGCGTGCCGCTCGCATGGTTTGCGCGCCGGCGCGGCCGAAGCTTCTAGCATGTTCTGGCGATAGCCCCTCCCGCCGGGCTCTCGTGCCAGCGGGGTTCCGAGATGGATGGGCCTCCCGAGCGAGATGCCGTAGCCGGCGCTCTCCCATCGGGACGCATCCACCTCCATGCGGTCGATGCGGCCGACCCTTGATGTGGCCCTTTGTCCCACAACCCACGGTCGGTCGGGCCTTCGCCTTATTCTCAGTGCTGCAATCGGCGAAAGCCTTTTTCAACATAAGAAACAATAAGCAGGCGGGCAAACCGAAAAAACCGTATTGATAACAGCGTTCCATAATCGGATCGCTCCCGAAGCGCCAGGCCTAACAGCACTGATATTCAATATCGGTTCAGACCCCCGGCGGAGTTTCTTTCTTCTCCATTCGGACCTGTTTTCCAACGGGCTGTAAATGCCGAAACGCAACCGAAGACGGGAACAATCGAGAATGCCCGTTATTATGGGACGCGACAGGGACAACGCAATCTTCTCCAACTCGAGACCCCCGCTCCTATGACAGACCCCCACGACAGGGCAATCCCAAGAATGGCCGGGCGGTGGTCTTTGCAGGGGTTTGCGCGCTCGTGTAGCGGCCGATCCCCGTGTCGGCCGTCGGAAACCGTTGGTGTTCTCCGGCCGACACGGGGGTCGGCCGCTACATCCGCCATTCTTGCGATTGCCCTGACACCCACGATCGCTGGCCAGGCAAGGCGCGTCAACAAGTGGACAGTGGCCCCATGATCTCTCCCCTCTGTCCGAGGCCAATCGCCAAAAAGACGAGCCTGATCCACAGCCCTGATTAGCCTGCGCCGATGTACTCAAACATGGCGCTGCAATCCGAGAAGCCCGCCGCCGAGACTGAAGCGCGACCTGCCACGTTCGCGGCGTACGCACACGGTCCACGCCCTCCTCACGCGGCCGCCATTTCCCAAGGCGCTTCAACGAGTAGGACGCAGGGGCTTGGTGACGCGTCCGACGCGCAAAAATGGCGCGTTCCTGCCCGGGGAACGCTCCAGACGCCGCATCGCTGGGCATTCTTGCCGCTTCTCGCCCTGACCGGCATGTACCTGTTCCTGGCCCCCACCACAGCGCGACAGGAAAACAAAGACTGGAGCCATCTATGGCTCGGCGGACGCATGATTGCCACCGGCCACGCGGATCGGATGTATGATCCACAACTCCAGGTCGAAGTGTATCGCCAAGCCCACCCGTCGCACGCCCCACCGGCCGTTTGGCGGGAACGGAACGAGATTCTCGGGTGTTTCAACTACCCCCCACCAGCAGCGTTGGCGTACGCTCCACTGAGCTGGATGCCCATGGGCACGGCCGCCATCGTCAATGCCTACCTCACGATCGCCCTTATCTTCGTCATCGCCTGGATGCTCATTCGCCCAGAACGCCTGGCAGCCCATGATAAGAGGGAAAACAGGGGTTCAGAGACGCCGTTCCTGGCCGCGAGACCCACCGGCGAGACGCCGGTGCCACAGTTTCGCCACTGGCTGCTAGCCTCGGCATGGCCGCTGGTTGTCGTCGCCTTCCTTGCATACCCCCCCTTCTTCATCAACCTCTCTATCGGCCAGAACGCCGTCGTCACAACCTTCGTATTGACAGTGGTTTACTGCCTGTGCAGAAGTGGCCGCGATTTCGCGGCTGGCCTCGCCCTCGGCCTGCTCATTTGCAAGCCGAACTGGCTGCTGGCGCTGGGTTGGATACCGTTGATCCACGGTCGATGGCGTATGCTCGCCGGAACGGCGGTCAGCGCCGCCGCCGTCGTCGCAGGCACGGTCCTGGTCCTCGGGATCAAGCCGTTCCTTGACTACGCCTCCCTGTTCCAGAACGTCAGCCACCTCAACGAACTGCCCGACTATGCGCTTAACTTGAAATACAGCGGCCTCGGAATGTTCCGCAAATGGCTCGGGGCTGATTCGATTGCCGCAAATGTTGCTGGATACGTAAGTTGCGCGATCGTGATTCTCGTGACGTGGCGTGCGACCCGGGGGTTGTGGCGTCCGGGGACCGATGGCTTTCGGCGTCTGGCGGCCTGCGGGCTCGTGGCGGCACTGTGGATCAATCCGCACCTGAATTATTACGACCTTGTCCCAATCGCCCTTGTCATCATTGCAGTGGCACCGGACATCCGTACCCTACGCCCATGGCATAGAAATAGCATCTTCGCGTGCGGCGTCGTGCTCCTGACGTACGCCGCGGTGCCGTGGGATAGACTGTGGGGGTGGGGCTCAATCCTGCCAGTTCCGACGATCGCAATCCTCGCCCTATGGGCTTGGTTCGTCCACGGCAACAAAAAAAGTTCTTCTACCAACCACGCCGGGGCTTGAGTCGCCATCGGCCCGCCCCGTCGCGCTGTTCTGGGGCCGAACCATTCGAATCCAGACCACCGCGCCACCACGCCGTGAACGATACGAGCGTCTGGTCGATGACAGCCGGGGCGATGTCGCTACGCAACTGCGCGACGTTGCGTACTGCCCATGCGGGCGTGCGGCCGAGGTACACTTCAATCTCGTGCCACTCGCCACCGCGCAGTATTTGCGCAGTTGCGGCGTAGTCCGGCTCGTCGGTCTCGTCTTCGTCATATTCGCCGTCGCTGGCAAACCGATCGGCCTCAAAATCACCGCGCTGCCATTTCGCGAGAAACGCCTGGGGATGTTCAGCCGGGATCAGGCGATCGTCCAAGGCGAGGATCAGGTCCCCGGCTTTCAACACGTTCTCAGCGGAATCAACGGCGACCCGCTGGACCAGGATGGCCGCATGGCCCGTCGGCACACGGGGATCGTCCTGGTGGCGCGGGAAAGTGAGGTCGGCCCCTGTCAGGAGCGATGGGGTGAAACCCCCCTTTCCTTCCGTGAGGCGTACGCCCTCTCCGCCGCGGAGGATACCCAGCCGGCAGGTCGTGCCAGGCGTCTGATTGGCCATCCACTTCAGGAATCGATCCGCGGGGTATTCCCGGCTACTCCAACGTCCGTTTAGTGAGATGATCAGGTCACCGCGTCGCAGGCCCGCGCGATCGGCGGCCGTTTCCGGCACGACATGCTGAAACGCCAACGCCGATCGGCCCACTGGAATCCGCGCATCATCAGACATCGTGACTTTCTCAGGTTGCGATACCCCAAGGAATGCGCCGCCCGGACCCAGCGCTTCCGTCAAGTAGATGTCCTTGACAATCTGCCTGATACGCCGGCGGACTTCATACCGGCCGCCCTCCCGGAAGGCCTGCCGCAACGGCCCATAGCAGTCGGGTCCCCTGCGGATGAGCGCCGTGGTCGCATCTTCGCGGACCAGCCAACGAACGGCGCCCAGGTCCTGTATCAGTTGTTCCACGGAGCGTTCAGTGGCGTCGGTTCCGTCGTCTGCCCTCGTTTGCGCAACCCATGCGAGGCCCGACAGAATCGAGATCGGAATCAACCATTGTGTGACTTGCGACATCGCGATCTCCCGCATCGTTGATTGGTCATTGACGTTCCCCGAATCCGGGTTGACGTAGGTCTTCCTCGCCGAGCTTCTTCTGGGAGCCTGACGCAAGCCTGTGGCACCGGCACCAATGCCCGTGTTTCATCGCGGAAGTGTCGCCCGCGCCACAGGAGATTCTGGAAATAGGTTCTTAATGGGACGTGCGAAACGATTCAAGGACCGGCTACAGCCGTGGTGTCGGCTGACCGATGATGTTCACCGTCACAGCCGATGTGACGTGCCCTACGGGTGCTTTCCGGACGATAGGGGAAAAACGAATGAGAACCGCATTTGCCATCACTTGCATCACCTGTTTCTGCATTCTGTTCTTGGCAGCATAAGATTCGGTTTCGGTTGGCGGTTTGACCGGCGGCGGCAGCCGCAGACGGGTGTTGATGAGGCGGTCGAAGAGGCGACTTGATCGACCACCAGCGGCAGCGAGAACCCATGGGGGTTCGACGGCTACTCGTTCGCGGACGTCTACGCTGTGGCCGGGACGAGCGCGGTGAAATCCCTTGTTCGGCCCTGGACATGCGGAACAGGGCCTTTGGCGACAACCCGACCGGCATCGAGACCGATTGGCCCGCCTCCTTCCCGAAATCTTCCACTCTCTGCAGGAAAATCGAACCGACTTCTCCGGACGGGGATAAGCCTGATAACGTTCTCAAAATGACCGATTCTCGCGATGAAGAACGTGGACTTCAGCCCGCGCGGCGTTGTGCCCCTCTGTACGGGCCACGCACTCACGAGCGAACGCGCGGGCTAAAGCCCGCAGCTCTTTGGATTTACCGGAATGTAGCAACCGATTTCGTCGTTTAGCCGCGACCCAGTGAGGACGACCAAGGAGGGAGTCCGAACGAGCGCGTTGAGGGCGCGCTCCCCCGCGGATCGCGGCTTAACAGTGTGCCGGCCGACGAACTTGTTACAGCCCCCACTCGCACAGGCTCAGGCGATTGGATTTGCATTCGCCTTCGCCTTTTGCTATGACAGATATAGTAGGGAGTGGTATCCCTGCCATGTTCGATCACGGAGGCTCTGATTTTTTGAACCGTTTAGCCTGAATCTTTTGGGTGCGAGACGGCGAAGCTCTGGGGCGAACTCCGAAACCTCGGAGAGGTCCGATCTTCCCATGACGCTCCCACCTTGTTTGGTGGGGTTCAAAAAATGGCTTCCGACCGGCATTGCGGTGGAGATGTCGCTCACTAGCAACCGAGACCCGTCCCGCGCAAGTGAGGCGGGTCTTCTTTTGGAGGAAAAAAGGGGTCAGGCAACTTTATCTTGGCCGACCTCTCGGATAGAGCGATGACTCCGACGATAAAGTAGCCTGACCCCTTTTTTGTTCTCAAGCCCCGAACCACGCGGGCGCGAAATGCACGGCCGCGTGCAGCAGGCCCAGTGTATACAGCCCCGCCACCACGTCATCCAGCACCACGCCCCAGCCGCCGGGCAGGCGTCGCTCGATCCAAGTGGCAGGCCAGATCTTCACGATATCGATGGCTCGCTCGACGAAGAACGCCGCCACCACGATCTGCCACGTCAGCGGCAGCGCGAACACGGCGATCAGGTAGCCCGGTATCTCGTCGATCACGTTCTTCGAGCTGTCCTTCTCACCGAGCACTTTGTCCGCGCGGTCGGCTATCCAGACCGACAGCAGCGTGAAGACGACCACGAACACCGCGTATGCCGGCCAACCGATCTTCAGCCAACCGATCAGCGCGAGGTACAGCGGCACCCCCACCACCGCGACGGCCACCGTACCGGACGCGAACGGCACGAACCCCAAGTAGGCCAGGGAACCGCAGAACAGGAACAAGCGGTCCAAACCGCTACGTCCCTCGGTGGGCTGTGTCGGCTGCTCAGTCAAGATGGGGTCTTCCCTCCGCACGGAAAAAAGGAAAAAAGGGGTCAGGCTACTTTATCGTCGGAGTCATCGCTCTATCCGAGAGGTCGGCCAAGATAAAGTTGCCTGACCCCTTTTTCCCGCCGCAAGTTACTGTTGAAAATGCCGCGCCAGCAAAACGCCGTATCGCTCCACGGTCGCCGGCGAAACGTGATCGCGATTTGTCCAGATTCCCAGCGCCAGTGCGTCCCCGCACGAACACGTTGCCGGGGACTCCCCCGCCATCGACCGGAGCGTGGCCTTGATCAAGGCCACACAGTTCGTCGTCGCGGCCTCCACGTTGCCGATGATCTCGGCGAGCAAGGCCTGTTTGTCCTTCGACGGATCGTGGGGCCGCCAGCAGTCGTAGTCCGTCGGCAATGCAACGAGCGCGTAGCACATCTCCGCCTCGCGCGCGAGTTTCGCTTCGGGCATGCACGTCATTCCAATCAAGTCCCCACCCCATGACCGGTGCATTCGACTCTCCGCGATCGTCGAAAACGCCGGGCCCTCCATGCAAACGTACGTTCCCCCATCGTGCACGGTCGTCTCGATCCCGTCGGCGGACGCCAACAAAGCCCGCCGCAAGGAGGGGCAGAACGGCTCGGCGAATTCCGCGTGGACGGCAAGGCCCGGCTCGTCGAAGAAGGTCGTGGGCCGCCGCGTCGTCTTGTCGATGATCTGGTCCACGAGCACCAGGTCTCGCGGCCGGAGCTCCTCGCGCAAGCTGCCGGTCGCCCCACTCGCGATAACATGGGTGACACCCAGTGCCTTCAGGGCGTATATATTGGCCCGATATGGGACGGCCGAGGGACAAAACACGTGCCCATCTCCGTGGCGAGCCAGGAAGGCGATCTCGACACCCTCCCATGTCGCGCGGATGATCGGCCCGCTGGGCTTGCCAAACGGCGTGGCGGCGTCATGTGAATCGCCTCTCACCTCGCCCAACAGCGTCTGTCCCAGCCCAGTGCCGCCGATGATGCCGATAATCGGTTCCGCCATGTCGTGTCCCTCGAGCACCAAATCGCTGAATCCGCTGCAATGGTGAACGGTCGTTCTTCCGGTATCTTTGTTGTGGTGGCATCCTTGACACCTGCCGCCGCGATGTCAAGAACCGCCCGAGGGCGCGCCAACAATTCCCCCGTGTGGCATACCGGCAGCCGTGGCCCGGCATAGAATTAGGCAGGATGACCCAGCAGAGGGAACAATTCACGTCTGAGGAACTCGCCGTCGTGCTGAGCAACTACGACCTCGGCATTTTCTCCGGCGTCAGCGAGTTTCCACACGGCTCCCATGCCGCGGCGAAGGTCGTCATTGCCACCGACAAAGGCCGGTATCTATTGAAGCGACGACCCAAAGGGCAAGTCGACACGCACCGCGTCGCGTTTGCGCATGCCCTCCAGGGATTCCTATTCAAGAAGAACTTCCCCCTGCCACATCTGATCGGCACGCGTGACCAGAACAACTCTATGCTCAAGTGGGGTGATTCGATCTACGAGGTCTTCGAATTCGTCGACGGCGAACCCTATGACAAGGGTCTCGTCGCGACGTATGAGGCGGGCAAGACCCTCAGCCTTTACCATGCCCTCGTCAGAGATACCAAGCCCAAATGGGACCCGCCGCGCGGCCACTATCACGATTCAAAAAGCGTGTACGCCTCCTTCAAGCCGCTCGCCGAGACCCTCGTGAATACCGAGTCGGTCCACGGCCGAAAAGGCAAGCTGATCGAACTGATCAAACATCTCCGTGCCGCCTACGCCCGCGCCGCCAAGGCCGCCAACGACCTCGGCATGTCGAAGTGGGAGACGCAAATCGTTCACTCCGACTGGCACCCCGGCAACATGCTGTTTCGTGAGGGGCGCGTCGTCGCCGTCATCGACTACGACGCCGCCCGCATCCAGCCGCGCGTCATGGATGTTGCCAACGGCTGCACACAATTTTCCTTCATCAGCGCGGGGCGTGACCTCTCCAAGTGGGACGAGCGGACCGACGTTCTCCGCGCAAAACGTTTCCTTCGCGGCTACGACGAAGTCAGCGTGCTGAGCACCGCCGAATTGGAAGCTATCCCCTATCTCATGCAGGAAGTCCTGATCGCCCAAACGATTCCTCCCATTCTGAAGACGCGGACGTTTGCGGGTCTCGACGGATATCGCTTCCTCAAGGTGGTGCTCAAGAAAGTACACTGGCTGCACCATCATCGAGAGCGGTTCGAGCTCGACACCGCCGAGCAGGACGCTAACGAGCCGTAGAAAGCCGCGTCAATCCTGTGACACATGCGCCTCGCCTGTGCCACGCCGACAGCCCCCAACGGGGGCGACGGAAACTCGACTCCGCGGGAGATCGACCGGAAAGTCCATAAACGAATACGGTTCCGTCACCCCCGTTGGGGGTTCAGATGCCGGTGTGGCACCGAACCCAGGGCTCGCTGCGCTTCGCCCTGGGCTATATTCCACCACCCCCTCCGGGGGTTCTTCCGCTCCTGTCGGGGGTTCATTCGGTTCTTTTGACCGCTTATTCGATGGGCCATCGTAGCTCCGCCGAAAGTGGCACGCACCCTCCTCGGCGATTCCCTGATCGTCTGCGAGACAACTCAGGCCGTTCACGCTAGCATACCCGCCTCCAAACGACCGCGAAAAGAACCGACGTCAGCATGGCCAAAAAACCAAAAACCAACAAAACGAAGAAGGCAGCCAACCGCGTGGGCCCCAAGACCCGCGAGTCGTTTGATGTCAGACGAAAGCGCGCCGCCAAGATCACGCGGGGCCTCCGCAGGCTCTATCCCGATGCCGATTGTGCGCTACAGCACCGCTCCGCACTGAATCTCCTCGTCTCGACGATCCTCTCCGCCCAATGCACGGACGACCGGGTCAACATGGTCACGCCCGCCCTGTTCAAACGCTACAAGACCGTGAGCGACTTCGCCCGTGCGGACAAGGCCGAACTCGAAGACATGATTCGATCGACCGGCTTCTTCCGCAACAAGACAAAGAACATCATCGGCACGGGCCGCGTCCTGACCGAACGCTTTGGCGGCAAAATCCCCGATACGATGGACGGGCTCGTCCAATTGCCCGGCGTCTCGCGGAAGACGGCCAACGTCGTCCTCGGAACCTGGTTCAAGAAGAACGAGGGATTCGTCGTTGACACGCACATCGGCCGACTGGCCCACCGTCTTGCACTCACCTGGCAGTCGCGCGACGACAAGGATGCCGTCAAGATCGAGCAGGACCTGATGGAAGTCTTCCCGCAGAAGGATTGGACCTACCTCGGCCATGCTCTTATCTGGCACGGCCGGAAGGTCTGCAACGCTCGCAAGCCGGCATGTGATCGCTGCACGCTCGCCGACAATTGTCCATCTGCACACAAATGTGATTGAGCCGACCCAGTAGCGTCGGCCCCCCGTGGCCGACGGGAATTGCGTATTAGCCGTTCCTCACGAATACGTCGGCCACGGGGGGGCGACGCTACTGACTCCTACTCCGCTTCGGCATCCGCGCGCCACACGCCGTCCGGCATCAAACGCTCGTTCGGCCGGAAATCCGCCTTGTAGTTCATCTGGCGGCAGTTGCGGATGTAGTAACCGATGTACCAATAGGGCAGTCCGCGGCGAACGCACTCCTCGATTTCGCACAAGGCTCCGAAGACGCCGAGACTGCGACGGGCATGGGACGGCTCGAAGTAGAAGTAAACGCTCGACAGGCATTCCGAGCCCACATCGACGATCCCAATCGCGATGATGGCCCCCCCGAGACGAAACGTCATCTCGAGTGTTTCCGTCGGCGACGCATACAGAAACGCCTCGAAATCGATGTAGTCGTCACTCATCGCATCGTCGTGCTGGTATTTCAGATAGTTGCGGAAAATCCGCCATTTCTGCTCGGTACACGTCGGGCGATCGATGTCAACTCGCACGTCCGCATTGCGACGAATCGAGCGACGCTGGGACCGGCTTGGCTGAAAACCGTGCACAGGCACGCGAATCGGTACGCACTCGCGGCAGCCGTCGCACGCCGGGCGGTGAATCGTCAGCCCGCTACGGCGGAAGCCCATGTCCATCAGGGCCTGGTGGGCCGCACCATCGAGGTGCGACACCTGCAGGAAGTGCTCCCGCGCGGGCCTATCCGGCAAATAGGGGCAGGGATGGAGTTCGCTTTCGTGCAGAATCAATGATCGCAAAGCGTCGGCGTTGTCTTCTGGCGAGTCCACACCCGATAGGATACCATACCTGTCTCGTGTCTGCCGCTTTTTGAGACGGTGGGAGGCGCCGGAATCCGCACTTCCTTTCAGAGGGTTTGAGCCATGAACCGTCATTGCCTTGTCGTCATGATCGTCATTGCGGCATTCTGCGGCCCAGCCATGGGAGCAGCGCCTCAAGTCGGCGACAAGGCGCCGGCGATCAAGGTCGCCAAGTGGATCACCAGCAAGCCGGCAAGCCTCCCGGGCGAGAAGAAGAACGACAAGCATGTTTACCTGGTGGAGTTCTGGGCGACGTGGTGCCCACCGTGTCTCAAGAGCATCCCGCACCTGGCCAAAATCCACACGAAGTACAAGAAGAACGGGCTCGTCATCATCAGCATCAGCAACGAGGAGCCCGAAACCATCGCAGCCTTCATCGACAAGAAGATGAAGATGCCTTATGCCGTCGGCAGCGACGACGACATGGCCACCACGATTGCCTGGGGCGAGAATATGGCGATCCCCAACGCCTTCATCGTCAGCGGCGATGGGATCATCCTGTGGCAGGGCCACCCGTTGTCTGACGCGATGGAGAAGACGATCGAGCAAGCATTGGCCGGTAAGTTCGACATCGAGACCGCAAAGACGGAAGCCCTGGCGTCGCGGAAGTTCGAGCAACTAATGGCGGAGTTGATGCCGGCGGTCGAGGCGAAAGACAAGGACAAGGTGTTCGATCTGCTCGATCGGATGATCGCGCTAAGGCCGCTTTCGTTGCATCCATACCTGATTAAGCGCGAGCAGATGCGCGAGTTCGGCATGGCCGAGCAGATTCCCCAATGGGAGGAGACGACGTTCACGGCCCTAAAGGACTCGCTCACGGCGATGCGCGATCTTGCCACGTTGGAGCGGCGCCGGGATATCGCCGAGCGCAACGCAAAGCTGCTGCTTCGATCGGCGCTACGAGCCAATGAGCTGTCCGACAGCCGCGACGCCGACATACTGCAACTCCTCGCGCTGATCCAGTGCGAACTCGGCATGATCGATAAGGCAATCGCAAGCCAACAGCAGGCCGTTGCCCTGGCTGCCGCCGAGGAGAAGGACCATTTCGGCAAGGTCCTGAAGTACTACCAGACCGCCCGTGAACTTGCACGGGAGGAAGAACACAAAACGCCGGGCTAGGTCGTGTTTGAGAAGCCGCGAATCAGAGCCGGCTCGTGCCGAGCCGGTCCGGGGCGCCACGCCCCGGCTCAGACTGCGCGGGGTGTGGCACGGACAAGCGGGTCAGGCTGGACGACGTTGTTTCGGAAGAAGTTGTTCAATACAAGCACCCATCCGACGAAACGGAAAACGGAGCTTGTCCGTGAACGCTCCATGCTGTCAGCAGCAACGGAACACGGACAAGGATCGCCCTTGAAGCCTGTTCGGCCGAATCGCAGCCTCCCCACGGGCGATCCTTGTCCGTGCCACACCTGTCCGGGAACAGTATCAACAGATGGGCAAGATTGCCCATCCACACCTCGTCGGCCGCTACTAGACAAGCGCGTTAGAGCGATCAGCGAAGTCAATCCGAGACCGATGTGGTAGTCTGACCGCCTTCTTATATCAAAGCCTCCGCCACATACTCGATGGCATGCCTGGGAGAGGCGTCGGTGTGGTGTTCGACGTGCTCCCGGCAACTGAATCCCGAAACGGCGATTCGCGCATCGCCGCGTGCCCGAACGGCCGGGAACAGCCGTTCCTCACCGATCGCCTTTGCCACGTCGTAATGCTCCACCTCGTGGCCAAACGCGCCGGCCATTCCACAGCAGCCGCTGTTGATCTCCGACGCCCCGCCGCATGTGCAGGCGGACAGCACGCTCATCGCATCTTCCGTACCGATCAGCGATTTCTGGTGGCAGTGTCCGTGATAGAGCAGCGGCACTCGCCGTTCCGTGAAACGTAACGCGCCGGGGTTGTCCGCCAGCGCACCGGCGACGAAGGACTCGATCGTCTGGACCGACTTCGCAACCCGCCGCGCCGCGGGCGTTCGCACGAACTGCGGCAGCTCGTCCATCAACAACGACACACAGCTCGGCTCCGTGCCGACAATCCGGACGCCTCGCTCCGCGTATGGGGCGAGAATGTCCACGTTGGTCTCGGCCAGCGCTCGGGCCTCGTCGAGCATTCCCTTACTGACCAGGGGCCGGCCACAACAGACTGTCGGGGGGACGACTACGTCGCAGCCGAGCGCTTCGAGCACCTTGACCGCCGCCATCCCCACCTCCGGCGTATAGGTGTTCGTCCACGTATCCACAAAATAGACCACGGTCTTGTTTGCCCCGGACGCGCCGCCGGAACGAACCGGCCTGCGCCTCGCGAACCAGGCACGAAACGTCTCGCGTGCGAATCGCGGCGGGGCGGTGCGGCGGTCCAGCCCGTACAGGTGCTCCATGAGCACCCGCGCCGCCCGCGACTGCATGATCCAGTTGCTCAGTGGCGCGAATCGGCTCCCCCACGGCGCCATCTTGATCGACCTCGCGATCAGCCGACTCCGCCGGGGCGTGCCGAGGCGCCGGTTGCGGTGTGCCATCCACTCGGCCTTGAGCTTCGCCACATCGGTACCCGTGGGGCATTCCGTCTGGCAGGCCTTGCAGCTCAGACACAAATTGAAGACATCATCCAAGGCCGGGTCGGACAGACCGTTCAACAGGCCGCGATTGGACAACGCGATGCGCAACGCATTCGCGCGAGCCCGCGTGGTGTGCATCTCGTCACCCGAGGCCGCGTAGGACGGGCACATCGAGCCCACCCCGCGCTGCCGACACTGCCCCACCCCGCTGCACATCCCCGCCAGACCGGCCATGCCCCCGTGCTCGCTGAAGTCCAGAATGGTCCGGGGTTGTTCCGACTCGAACCCGCCGCCGTACCGCAGGTTCGCGTCAATCGGGAGCGCATCCACGATCTTGCCGGGATTCAGAATGCCCTGTGGGTCAAACGTCTCCTTGACCTTCCGGAAGGCCTCGACGATTCGCCGGCCGTACATCTTCTCCAGCCACGTCGAACGAACGATGCCATCCCCGTGCTCGGCCGTCATCGTTCCCCCGTACTCGAGAACGAGTGAGCTGACGCGATCGCCGATCCGTCGCAGCCGATCGACGTCCTTCTGTTTCTTGAGATTCAGAACCGGCCGCACGTGCAAGCAGCCGACACTGGCGTGGGCATAGTAGCCGGCCTGCGGGACGCCCTCCTCGTCCAGCAGCTTACCAAACCGCTCGATGAAATCGTGCAGCCTTGCCGGATCGACCGCCGTGTCTTCCACGAAGGCATACGGCTGGTCGTCACCCGGCTTGGACATCAGCAGGCCCAGTCCGGCCTTGCGGACATCCCACACGTCGTCCTGCTTGCGCGGATCACTAATGATAGGCCACGCATATCCAATGGGTCGAGACTTCAAATCCGTGACCACGGCCTCCAACCGTTGTGCCAGGACGGTGGCACTCTCGTCGTACAGCTCAACGGCCAGCAGGGCCGCCGGATCACCCTCCAGAAACCACCGCCTCCGGGCCATGGCCCGGTTGGCCTTCGCCGCATCAAGAACGAGCTTGTCGATCAGCTCCACGGCGGCGGGCTCGTACCCCAATAAGACCGGCATCGACGCCAACGCAGCCGACACACTGTCAAAGTGGACGACCACCATGCCCTTGTGCCGCGGCATCGGGGACAGTCTCAGCGTCGCCCCCACCACGATCCCAAGCGTGCCCTCGCTGCCGCAGATGACGGCCTCCGGGTTGATCTTCCCGTCGCTCGTGCGGAGCCGGTCCAGTCCGTAACCACCGTTGCGCCGCATCACGTCCGGGTAGCGCGCCGCGATCTCGTCGGCGTCATCGCGTGCTACGCTCGCCAGCACCGCCTCGCACCGCTCGGCCAACCGGTTCTCGTGCGGCGGTGCTCCACCGCCCCACGTACAGGTCGAGCCGTCCGAAAGAACCACGTCCAGTGACACCACGTGATCCACCGTTCGCCCGAACACGATCGAGTGGGCCCCACACGAGTTGTTCGCGATCATCCCGCCGAGCGTCGCCCGGCTGCTCGTGGCAACATCCGGCGCGAAATGCAGGCCATGCCCGCTGAGCCGGGCGTTGAGTTCGTCGAGCACCACTCCGGGTTCAACGCGAGCCGCCCGCGCTTCGGGATCGACATCGAGCACGCGATTCATGTGCCTCGAAAGATCGAGTTGGATGCCGCGGTTGACCGCCCCGCCCGTCAAGCCCGTGCCGGCCCCACGCGCCGTGACGGGAACGCCGTGTTCGCCGCACACCCGAACAACCGCCGACACGTCGGCCACCGAGCGTGGCAACACGACCGCATCGGGCGTGATTTCGTAGATACTCGCGTCCGTCGCGTAGATGGCACGGTGCAGACGGTCGGACCTGACCTCACCAGAAATGCCCGCGCGCAGCCGAGCCAACAGCGCCTCGACATCAGCAGAACTCGGCGTCGTCTCGGTTGGCATGCTGCCGCGCTGACCGCTCATCCGCCCGCCATTTCGTTGACAGTACGGTCCCCTGTATAGCCTCGGAGGAAGCTGCACGGAGCGTCCGTGTTCAACAGCTCACGAGGTGGAAGCGCACCGCCGCCTCATTCAACTCGTATCGTACAACCGGTTGAGGGACCGGGCCATGCAACAAGTATCGATGCGTAGAAAGGAGCTACTCGAATGTAATGGCAGCCCTGTGCACAGGCCGGTTGTCAACGCCGCCCGTGATGCGGGCGCGCTGGCCAATGTCGACGGTGATGTCGGGACGCATCGCTGGAGTTGTCGCGACGGCCATCCCGATGACGACACTTACCATGATGTCTTCAGGGGACGGATGCTCCCGGTTTGACCCGGTGCGGGCGGTGGCCACAACTGTTTTTCGTGCACTTATGACGGCGGTGTCGATGCAACGGCTTCCCACGGGGATTCACGCATGGCGAGTCCGACTCGTCGACAACCGGGGCTTCGGCGACTCGGACATGGTCGACTTCGAACGTGTCGGGGTTGGCTTCACCGGAGACCGGGTCGATCGCCGTGATCGTCACTTCAGCGATGCCGACATCCGACACAACCCCGAAAAAGCCCTCGATCTCGTGGTAGCTGCCGTCCAGGGGTATCTCGTTTTCAAGGACGGCGTGCGAGGTAGCGCCGTCCAGTTCGGCCACGTCTATTCGATACGCGGAGTCGAGGGCCCCGCCGTCATCGTAAACCCAGGCGCCCAGCGCGCGGACCGGCTGCTCGGATTGCGGGGTGAACGTCAAAGAGCTGAACGAAACGAGGACCGTGGCATAGAGCTTGTCCTCGAAATAGAAGCTCGGAACGTACCACTTGAACGGCATGAACGGCTCACCGTCCGGATATGCCGCGCTCAGTCCGAACTCGACATCACCGACCGGAAGCACGGTCAAGTCGGCCCCATCTGGACCCAGTTCCGGGTCTTCGAAGTCCTGAACGGCAAGCGCGCCCGCCTCCTCGCCAAATAGGGCTTCTCCCACGTCATCCGGCGAGCCTTCTCGCTGGAAGTAGAATGCGACGTCGCCCGACACCGGTACAGCGAGGGTGATGAGGAGCAGGTGAAGGGCGATGAGTGCCGTAAGGAACATGCGGCGGGAAGCAACGGACGGAAACATGGCCTGCCCTTTCAAGTAATATCCGGGGGGCCAGGTGGCTCGGATCGCCTCGGAAGGGCAGATCCATATGAACGGTACGATTCACGTAACTATCTGTCAAACATGGGGATACGACGCCGCCATGTTGCCCATTTTCCCCAGGCGGCCGACATCCGACAGCTTACCCAGCTTGACACACCAGCGTCAGAGCGGCACGCTCGACCACGATAAAACGAAACGGCCCGCCGATTGAAAGCCGGCAGGCCGTCCGGAGAAACACAACAGGTCTGACCAAATCGGTCTATTGGATCTGGTCGAGCAACTCCTCCGTCTGATCAAGCATGTCCTTGAAGATCTTCATGCCATACTCAATGGGTTCAGCCGTCGTCATGTCCACGCCCGCATCCTTGAGCAAGTCCACGGGATACTTGGTGCTGCCGGACTTGAGGAACCGCACGTAGGCGTCGATGGCACCTTCTTCGCCCGCCATGATGCGACCGGCGATATTCGAAGCGGCGCAGTAGCTCGTCGCATACTTGTACACGTAGAAGTTGTAGTAGAAGTGTGGGATGCGGACCCAATAGTTGTCGACGAGATCGTCATGGACGTAATCGGGGCCGTAGTAGTTCTTCATGATTTCCCGATAGGTCGCGCCCATGCTGTCGGCGGTCAGCGGCGTGCCCGCCTCGGCCATCTCGTGGATGCGCTGCTCGAACTCGCTGAACATCGTCTGCCGAAAGACCGTGCCCCGGATGCCTTCGAGAAACTCGACAAGCAGGAACAGTTTTACCTTTGGGTCCTTGGTGTGGCTGAGAATGTGGTTTTGCAGGAGGATCTCGTTGCAGGTCGAAGCAACCTCCGCACAGAAGATGTCGTAGTCGCCATAAACGTATGGCTGGTTGCCGCGAGAGAAAAGCGAGTGCATCGAGTGGCCCATCTCGTGGGCAACGGTGGACATGTCTTCGTATGAGTCGTGGTAGTTCAGAAGGATATACGGCTGCGTCAGGTAACCACCGCTCGAATAGGCGCCGCTGGCCTTGCCCTTCGTCGGGTATACATCGCACCATCTGGAATCGAAGCCCTTTCGCATTTGCGTAGTGTACTCATCACCGAGCGGCTGAAGCGCTTCGATGATTCGACCGACGGCGTCGTCGTAGCCGACCTTGTACTCCTGCCCCGTGATCAACGGTGCGAACAGGTCATAGGCATGGACGCCGTCGTCCAGTTTGAGAGCCTTCTTACGGATGGACTGGTATCGATGCAGCAGAGGGAGGTTGTCGTTAACGGTCTTGACGAGCGTGTTGTAGACCTCGACGGGAATGTTGCCGCCGTCCAGCGCGGCCTGTAGGCAACTATCGTACTTCCGCGCCTTTACCGAGAGGATGTGGCTCTGGACCGCACCGTTGAGCAGGGCAGCGGCCGTGTTCCTGTACTTGGCATACGTCCCGACGATGGCATCATACGCATCCTTCCGGACACGGCGGTCAGTGGACCGCATGTACAGATAGAAGGCGGAATCGTCCAGCTCGACGGTCGTGTCCTTCTCGTCTTTCATCGTGGGGAATTTGATGTCGGCGTTTGTGAGGAGATTGTAAGCGTTTCCCGGCGTACTGCGGACTTCACCGGTCAGCGCGAGAAGTTCTTCTTCGCGCTGGGAGAGAATGTATTTCTTCTGACGATAGACGTTGTCAAAGTACTGGCGATAAACCGCTAGACGTTCATTTTCCTTCATCCATTCCTCGATCTTCTCGTGAGGAATGGCGGTGAGTTCAGGCTCCATCCAGGACGTCTCAGTCCCGTATTTGATCCAGAGCGACCGGATGCGCGCTTCCATGCTTTGCGTCTCGCCGACGCGCGTGTCCTGATCGGAGAGCAGGTGCGCATAGACATAGACGCGTTCGAGCCGCGGCTCCATCTCGTCTCGGAAGGCCAGCACTTTGAGAAGATCCTCCGCGCCGTTGCCGAGCGTTCCCTTGAACCTGGACATCTGCCCGACAAGGGCGTCGACGACACCGTATTCCTTCTCCCACGCTTCGGTGTCAGCATAGATGGCCTCCGTCGCCCACCGATACCTGACGTCAATCTCGCTCCTTTGGCGGACCTTCTTGGTGTCCTGAGCGATCACAGGAAGAGTGATCGCCAGAACAAGAGCGAGACGTAACAGCTTCATGAAGGTGGTGTTTATGTTTCGCTGATTCATGTGACCTTTCCTTGACGGGCATGGTATGTCAGGAACCGAAGTCTCCCCGCCTTGGGCTCCGGTACGTGTCGCCGAGGAGAAAGCGTATCCGCGGGTCCATGAGGAAACAAGAGGAGGACAGAGACCGCAGCACGTCAAGGTGCAGGTCGAGTTTACCGAGATGCTTCGGTGCCGCGAGACGTATCGTCGGCCCCCCTGCGGCCGAGGTATGCGCGGAGGCCCCTCGATATGTCACGTTGGCGACAGGGGGCCGACGCTACTTTCGGTGTCGCAGCCCGCCGAATCTGTCACGGCCCCAATACGCCGGCGCGTCAGCACGCAGCACGGCAATCCTGGAGGCCCGACGATCGAGCCGACGAGGGCTGCAGGCGGACCATCACGCTTCCGCAAGCCCTTCCCTGATAGCGAATCTGGCAAGCTCCACTCGGTCGTGTATGTCGAGCTTGTTCATGACACTGCTCGTGTGGCGGTTGACCGTATTCGCACTGATGTGGACGGTCTTCGCGATTTCCTTCTTCGACATGCCACGCGCGAGGTATCGGAGGATCTCGAGTTCGC
>JAUVGW010000263.1 GCA_030593565.1 Phycisphaerae bacterium
GACGTGAAGTACTGCGGCGTTCGTCCGCACATACGTCGGCCACGGGGGGCCGACGCTACATTCGGTATCGCAGCCCGCCTATTCTGTTATGGACCCCCAGACAGGCTCCCCGGCAACCGAGCGTCCCGAAAAGAGCGAAAACCGCGTTTCAGGGCATGTGCTTAGCGTTCCGCCGAGGTGGCATGGGTAACGAGTGGGACACCCCTCTGGGTGGCCCACTCGTTACCCGTGGGAACACCTCGGGGTTCCTTTCCCACGGGTAAGCTCCGCCGCTCAGCGCGGCTCCGCTAACCCATGCCACCCCGGCTAAACACGTACGTTTCAGGCACCGGGGGGCCGTCCACGCTCAAACCACGCCCGGGAGGATTACCCTTTTTTTTTGTTTTACTAATCTCAGGGCCGGAACGTCCGACATGTACAACAACGGGGAATCGGACAGTACTTGTAGGGCTGGCGAGGAACAATGTTCGCACGAAGACGATGGATCGATTTGTCAGTTATCGCTCTCGCGACTTGTGGCGGGGTGTTCAACTTCGTACGAGCCGCTTCACTGAAAGCGGAAAGCCCTCCGACTTTGCCGACTGCGGTCGCGCGCGTGACGGACGCGTACACGATGTCTAGCGCCGATAACACGAAGTCGAGTTGGTCGGCCAGATTGTTCCGAGGGTGCGGTCGCGCAGAGGCCGACGAGGAAGATCGAGTCAAAGCGGCCGACGGCAGAACTAGCCGGCACGTAGCATGGTACCCGGAAACGGGGTGCAATCCATTCCTCAATGGGCATTCCACCCTTTGCGACCACACCGGCATCACAGACAGACCCAGATGGCAGGATGGCGATCGAGACAGAAGTCCTCCTTCCACGTCATTTTCATGCGTACGGCGCGCCCTTCCAACCGGCTCCGCCGTTCCTTCGTTGGCGCAACAGCCATCTGGGCAGCATTCGAGCATGTACGTCGTGATCGGAATGGAGGCGTCCGGCAGGATTCGAGACAGATAGGTATCGAGTATTTGAAACAGTGACTTCTCGCCGCTCGCGGCGGCAAGTGCAAGGAGACAGCACCGTGAGGAATATCAAGAATCGAAAAACCGCGACGATTATACTGGTGATGTTCAGTGCTTTCATACTGCTCACCACACCCGTCTTGGCGGTCGATCCGCTCTTGACCTTCGGATTCACCGACCTGGACGGGGGTTTCGACGCCGGCATCTCGAAATTTACGGCAGACGCCAGCGCCTGGTCTCTATTCGGACCCTATGACACGGCCGGAAATGTCACACGGATTCTGCCGACGGGAGGGTGGGCTGATTTCGACGCGGGATTCTCCGACGGCCCCTACGCGGATTTCAATTTGTGGATGGATCTGCTCAATATCACCGCGACAGCCGCCGACGCCAACGGGGAATTCACGATCACTGATTACGATGGTGACACGATCACCGGCGACATCACGGGCGAGTGGTCGAGAATCGGCGGCATCTCGTTTTTCACAGGTAGTCTGAGCGACGTTCGCTTCCTGGAGACCGGAGGAGGCAACACATTCGATGGAGTCGCCGGCAGTGGATTCTCGACGGCGGACCTGTCAGCCAACGGCATCGATCCGTTTGACGGCGCCATGGGATTGCTGAGAACGGGATCCTGGTTTGATTCAGCAGAAGACGTTACCCATAGCAACACCATGGCGCAAGGAGTGATCGTGCCGGAGCCAGCGACAGTGCTACTACTGATCCTCGCCGGCGGCGTCCGGCTATCGCGGTGGCGGCGGCGGCGACTGAAGAAATGATCGTGACGCGATGCCGGGCGAACCCGACAGGCGCCCTATGTCTTCAGGCTCGAGTGCTCGATTCGTTCGTCACACTGACGAATCGCCCTGAAACAACGCCTGCGCGTACGCCTATCCTTCCAGGTCCATGACAGTTCAGGCGGGGCAGCAATGGACGATCGAACAAGCCCTCGAAAGAATCGAATGAACCCCGGCAGGATCGAATGAGCCCCCGGAGGGGGTGGCGGAATAGAGCCCAGGGCGAAGCGCAGCGAGCCCTGGGTTCGGTGCCACACCGGCATCTGAACCCCCAACGGGGGTGACGGAACCGCATTCGTTTATGGGTTTTCCGGACGAACTCCCGCGTTGAGTTTCCGTCGCCCCCATTCGGGGGCTCGTGTCGTTCGGCACGTTGACCCAGGGCTCGTTGCGCTTCGCCCTGGGCTCTATTCCGTCGCCCGCTTCGCGGGCTGAAACCGTCGCCCGCTTCGCGGACTGGAACACCCGCCCGCTTCGCGGACTGGAACACCAGTCTGCCACACTCCAAGGCCGCCTAAACTGTCATGGCCCCTATCCTTCCTGTGCCACTCGGAACAACCATGATTTCCCCGTGCCCCCCACAAAATGGCATAAATATCTCATTGCGGAAGGGACACTGTTTTCTACAAGATACCCACAATCATTGTGGCTGTTCGCATCAGCATCCTGTGGATACTCCAACCCCCTCACTCCTAAAGAGTGTTGATGTGGCCGCCACCGTGCGAGCCAGCTTAAGAGAGACCAACTGGCTGCGTGGGTGACTACGAGGTCACCCACGTTTTTTTGCGCCCTCAGCCCTCCAATTCCACGCGAGAATGCTGACCGATATGTTCGCCCGGAAGGACGGCCCAACAGTGAACGAAGGCCGGGGGGTCGTGAAGATGGAACGTGGGCTCGCCGCAGGTTAGCGGCCAGGCATCGACGTCTTGACGCCTTGGTGTTTCTGGGTCGTATCGTCGCGAATCAAGACGTACAGATTGCCGCGCGTCAGGTCCGCGCGCCGGCGATAGTTCTCGTTGAGCCATCGTCCGACCGGCCGTGTAGCCGGCGCGTCGTTTCGGCAGGTCTCCGAACGCCTTGCCGGCTCAGTTGCGCCTGGCGGAGCGGCGTCGGCATCGCACAACGCCCGGTAGGCCGTCGCGGAAACCACGATGACCTTGGGTGGGTTGCGTTGAAGCGTCGCGTGAAATTCCCGCGTGATCGGGTTGGCGCCGGGCGGCAGCCGAGAGGCGAAACCCGCGGTTAGAATCCGGCACGCGCTGGGCCGGCGGGCACGGAGATATGCGGCGGGAACATACTCCCAGCACTGCATTGTATCGGATGGATCCGTGATCTGAGCGATCTGCTCGCCGATCCATTCGGCGGGCGTCAAGTTGATGGTCCACCGGCCGTTCTCGATTCTCGGGCTTCGATCCCAGTAGACCTTGGCGGCCTTCTGAAACTGGGCGTAAGCGGCATCGGACGCGAAATAACAGATCAGCACGCACGCGACGAGGATCCATGCGCGTTGGGCCATTCGTTTTAGTAGACTCAGTTCGGCTTTCAGGATATTGATCAGGTACGCCGCCAGCAGCAGGAGCGGTGGAATGACCGGCAGAAAGCGGTGCGCCATCGTGGCGGGACTTGCCAGTGCGAGGGCCGCGGCGAATGCGAACCAGGCACCAAATAGAGTCAGATAGCGGGGGCATGTACTCAGCGGCGGGTCAAGCCGGTCGGCGACATCGGATGGCCTGGACCTTGGCCGCAGTCGCCAAAGGGCAGCATGCAAGACCGCAATCAGGGCCATCAGCAGCGGCAGAATCAGCAACGAGGCTCCACGGCCTTCAAGCCAACGGGACCACCACAAGCCGTCGGCCGGCCCGCCGAGGTTGTGGGTGATCACCTCGTAGTTGAAGCCGAATATGGCGTAGCCGGCATCTGTCAATGCACCTTGTGTCGCCAACACCACGGCGGCGGCGACTGCCACCGTTGCGACACCTCCCAGAAACAAAGCCGCACGCCGGCATGCCGGTCGCCACGCCAGTTCGCGGAGCAGCAGTAGCACGATTGTGTGTAATCCAACGGCGGCGAGCGCGGCGAGGCCCGTCTGTTTGAAAAGGAACGCACACCCGCCGAATAGACCCGCCGAGTACCAGCACAGTCGACGGTTGCCCCTGAAGCCGAGGAGGTACAGGGCGATCAAGGCCAACTCGCAAGGTACGAGAAACGTCTCACTCCGGCTGCTTCCGCCGAAGAACAGGCTGTGCGTCATATAGAGACCGGCCAGCATCGTGGCCAGGGCGGCGGTCCCTCGTGTGTAAACCTGCCTGGCCACCACAAAGAAAAGGCCGTAGCCCGCGACGACCGCCAGGACACACACGCCAATCACACCGGCATATCGTCCGCCGCTGAGGGCAAAACCCAATGCGTCAATCCAATGAAGGCCGGGTGGTTTGTTGTCCCATACGTCCCGGTATAACGCGTCGCCCTGCCAGATTCGCCACCCACAATAGGCGTGGAAGTGGTCGTCGAGGTTGCCGGTTTCCAGATGGGCGGTGAACTGGGACACCGCAACACACGGAAGAACCACCAGTACGACCGCCAAGACATGCACGTACAGGGGCGTCTCCACGCCTGCGCTTCTGAGCTTGCTGTCTCCTCGAGCAACCACGGGTGATCTGTTCCTCGCTGCCTCGGTTTGGACTTGCCGCATCCCGACTTCTTGCAGCGGCAGTTACCGCACACGAAAACGGCCTCGCCTTCACAGGATTATGGGCAGTGTCGTCAACATGTCGACAGCGTGAGTCCCCTCAAAATCCAGGCTGTCTGCAAAACCCCTGATGGCAAGACGCACAGCATGGCCTTCGGCCGCAGGCAAAAGGACCAGGGGGGCAAGGGATCGAGGGGCCACGGAGCCGAGGGATGGGGGGAGCGGGGGACCGGATTCCGAGCGATCAACGAGAGCCACCGAGATTCCGCGCAAGCGGCATGGATGCCGGTTGCTTGCAGTGGGGCGCACCCGCCCCAGCCCCAAAATCGCGTCTGCGCAAAAAAGGGATCGGGAAGTCGTATTCGCTGGGTAAGCAGTGGACGAGCCGCATCTGTGGGGATCAAGACGGCGGCCGCCCCGTTTCCGAAGCGGCCGCGCGTGACGTTTAAACTGATCTTGTTCGCTGCTACGGAAACAGAAGGCTGACGAAGCCCTGGATGTCCAGGCCGTTGACGGACTCGTCGCCACTCATATCGGCGCGGCTGATGTCACACTCATCATTCCGGGTGACATACCGCCACAAAGCAGCCGATCGCCCTACGACCCCAGCAGGGAGGCAATGAACAGCGAGACATCTTCTGCATCGATCACACCATCCCTGTTCAGGTCACACTTGTAGTAGCGTTCCGGGTCCGTGTCATAGCCGAGCATCACATCCATGAAGAACTGGATATCATTCCCATTAACCAGGCAGTCGTTGTTCAGGTCGCACTCGACGATGGAAACGAAGTTGTATTCATCGTCCAGATTGATCCAGCCGATGTTTTCGCCCCAGACATAGCCCCAGAATCGTGCTGACTCGCCCTCAGCGCACTCGATCCGTGCCGGTTCCGGCGGATCGGCCATGGCCCCGCCGTCGAAGTTGATCCAGCCGATGTTCTCGCCCCAGGCGAAACCATGGATGCCGCCACCGGCATCGATGTTCACGCCAAAATCACTGCCATCGGTGTTGGCGTAGTTCACGCCGTCGGCAGGCGAGCCGTCGCCAACGTTGATCCAGCCGACGTTCTCCCCCCAGATGTAGCCCGCCAGGTAGGTCTCCGCGACGTACACGCCGTCTTGCCCCTCGCCGGCGTCATACCAATTGGTCCAGCCGGTGTTTTCACCCCAGGCGTGCTTGTTGACCGGATTGATGTTTGACTGGGCGATGGCGAAGTCGGCTGTGGCCGCAAGGATGGCGATACAGAGAAGGAAATGTGTAGCTTTCATAGTTGCATCCTCCGCGATGTAAACGCATGGCCATCGAAACTAGGACTGGTTCGTGTCGAAGTTCGCCCAGGGTCCCGCAGTCATGGGATCGCCTGTGATCGTGCCGACTTTGTTGTAGGTCGGGTTGTCAATGTAGTAGTTTTCCAGACCGCCACTACCGTTGCCGCCCGCGCTGTTCTTGACAACCAAGTTGAACGCGCCTTCCACATAGATTCCATACCCTTGATTGTGGACAACATTGTTTGCCTCAAGTCGGTTGCTGTTACCGTAAGCGCGGATGCCGACGCCGACGCCATCTCCATCGCTGTCGTTCGCGGAGCAGGTGTTGCCGACCACAAGACAGTCGTCATCGACGTAGATGCCGTCACCGGTATTCCGGTTGACAGCACAGTTCATGATCGTGACCCTGCTTGTTCCCGAGATTCCGGGGGCGGCGGAGTCCAAGACGGTGGTGCCGTCCTGATCCATGCCGTTGTAATGCACCGAGCAGGCGGTGACTGTCCCGTCGCCCACCCAGAGGCCGCCGGCAGCGTTCCTGATGACGACGCAGTCGCTGACCGTGGCACCTGCCAAAATGCTGATTCCGTAGTCGCCATTGGCGAAGACAGCGCACGATGTGACGTTCGCTCCTCGGTTCGAGTAGATCCCTGCCCCACCGTTCTCTGACACCGAACAGCCGGTAATTGTTGGGGCATGCTCTCCCGGATCCCAGTTTCCCAGCGTGATGCCGTCCGAGGAGTTCAGTCTTGCGGTGCATCCGATGACCGTGCAGCCTGATCCCACGGCAATACCGTAGCCCGCATTTGCCTCCGCCGTGCAGTGTATGACGGTGCTGTTCTCCCCGACGGAGAGGCCCGAGCCGGAACCATCGACGCCGTTGCCGCTGGCCCGCAGGTTCTCAAACAGGCAATTCGTCACCACGCCCGAGTGGTCCAGGCCGGAGCTGCCCCATTCGGTAATCGTGCCGTTGCGGACGGCGATATTGACTGGATCCCCGAGCCCGAAGATGAAGAGCCCGGTGCTGGAGCCGGGCACGCCGATCAAGGCAAAGCCGTTCAGATCGAGTGTCACGTTGCCAACGTCGATCCGAATGCCGTCCTTGCCGGACTCCCCATTGATGTTGTCGTTGAGATAATACGAACCGGGCTGGTCAATCACGTACGTCGCGAACGCATCGCCCGAGAGCGTCTGCACGGCGATTCCCGCACCGCCGCCGCCACCCCCGCCCAGGCTGTAAATCTCGTCGAGCGTGTGCATGGTGCCTTGGATCGGCCCCGCCGGTGGGTTCAAGTCACCGGCGTTGGCAAACCAAGCGCCCGCGACCACAATGGCCGCACAGATCGGCAAGGTTACGTTTCTGAGTTGTTTCTGCATGATTGGACCTCCTCAAAAAGGTTTCACACAACAGTAACGAACCGCTCCATGCTGTCCGCTAAGGTCAGGGACAACAACGGCACCGCCAGGCGACGCGTTTTTTTGCGGTTTTTTTCTGGGGGAAAGGGGATAGGGGACCGGGGGAATGGGAAACGGCGAGCTACGGTGTCTATCCTCCGTCTGCCCTTCGCGATTCGCTATTCATCCTTCGTCATTCTCTTCAGCCGCCATTCGGCAAGATCGTATTCGTTCATGGGGGTTGGTATGATGCGGTCGGGATCGAGCCGGATGCCGGTGTCCACGCTTTTCTGGAACCAATCGCGGGCCTGCTCCAGTTCACCTTGGAGCCGGGCGGCC
>JAUVGW010000138.1 GCA_030593565.1 Phycisphaerae bacterium
TCCGTGAACGCCTTGATGACGTCCGCCCCGTCCTTCGACTCGCACAGCAGATCGATATCGCCGATCGTCTCGCAGCCGCGCCGGACGCTCCCGGTCACCTCCACACGCCGAACCGCCTTCACCTTCCGCATCGCCGCACCAAGCTCCTCCGCCAGCGACCATGCCAATCCCAACGCCGTCCGACCCGCCGACTGTTCGGCGAACCGAATCCCCTGCGCCACCTGCTCCACGCTCTTGGCGCCCAGGCCCTTCAGACCGGCCAGACGCCCATCGGCGATGGCGTCCTTCAGATCGGCAAGATTCAGGACGCCGAGTTCCTTCCACGCCATCGCGACGCGCTTCGGGCCGAGCCCCGGTATTTCCAGCAGCGGAGGCAAGCCCGCCGGCGTCGACTCGAGTAATTCCTGATGAAGGTCGATCGAACCGTCCACCAGGTACTCCTCGATTTTCGCCGCGGTGCTCTTTCCGATGCCTTGCAGCTTGGTCAACTCCCCAGCCGCCGCCAACGCCGACACGTCACGCGTCAATTCTTCCAGCACCCGTGCCGCCCGGCGGTACGAGTTGATCCGAAACGGCTGCTCTCCCCGAATCTCCAACAGGTCGGCGATCGACGAGAAGATGTCCGCGATTTCCTGGTTGTTCTCCATGCCCCTCAATCTAGCCGAAGACGGCCCCTTTGCGAACCACCACTCGCCCGAGCGGGTACGCGGTTGTCTTAGCGGCTCGCAAGCGAACGATTGATGCCTGACATCGTCCGGGTCGCCCACCCGATCCGAGCCCCGAGCGCAAGCGAGTGGGTCCCAAGACCAACGACCTGCCCGTGAATACCCCGCGCTGGCGCTTGGGGCTCGGATCGATCCACGCCGATACCGTCACGGTTCCCGCTTGAACAACGGTTCTTCACGGATTACCGAGGGTCACAGAGGCAAATCAGCCACGACGTACAGCCCAATCAGTCACGACGTACAGCCAAGGTAGCCACGGAGTGGCGTTAGGATATAGCCCACGGCGTTAGCCGTGGGACCCCATCGGCATTCGTGTTGCCTAGCCCCAGCGGGGCGAAAGATGCGGCTTGGTCGGATCTTCCACCCCGCTGGGGCTTGCCGGTTCACACACATTCCAACCCCACGGCTCACGCCGTGGGCTATGTTCTTACGCCCCTTACGGGGCTTCGCCATTCCCCGGAATTCCGTGAAGAACCTGAACAACCCGCGGTCGCCTTTCGCTATTCCCCATGCGCCTTCGTCGGCCAGGTGTCGCCCTGGTAGTGAATCTCACCTCGCCGATCGATCTGCCGAAGCCCCGACGCGCTTTGGAAGGCAATCTTCGCGTCCAATAGCCGTTTGAATCTCACCGCCGCGCCGGCATCAGGACCGGGCAACTCCGGCGACCATGGGTAGCACACAAACTGCGCGAACGAAAGCATAGCCACGATCGCCGCCACCCGGACGGCCGAACGCCCCTTGAACCACCCTTGCAAGGCAATCCCGATCACGCAGTATCCCGCCGGCAACAGCAGCAAAAAGTACCCCTGGACCACGTGCATCGTCGCCAGGAACACACTGATAGGCACGGACCACAGCAGCAGGACCTTTCCCAACTCAACGTTCTCGCCACAACCGCGCCGAACCACCGCCCACACCGCCGGCGGCAGCAACAATACGCCGGCGCCGTAATCCCAACCGACGTTCAACACCATCTTCACGAGATTCCGCAACAACCCGTCCACGAATCCCAGCTTGAACACGCTCGTCCCCAACACGACATCAACCGTGTGCCCGATGTCCGGACGAACCGCCGCCACATCGCCCCGCCCGTACAAGTAGGATGTCATCGCCAGAAACACACAGACGCCCGCCGCCAGCACGCCCATCGCCGTGGCCCCCCGACGCCATCGAAATCGCCACGCCGCATACGCCACCATTGGTCCCAGGTAAATCAGCAAGTCTGCCCGAAGCGAAACGCCCACGCCCAAAACGCCGGCCGCCCAATAGAGCGCCGCACCCCGCCCGGTCACCAGCCCACGATAGCACAACCCCACGACGAGCAGCCCCACCGTCCCCCCGGCCATGTAGCTCAACGCTGTCGTCCCCTGAAACCACACAAGCGGATTCACACCGAAGGCCAGCGCCAGCCACCACGCCGGCCCGTCATCCACCACCCACCGCAGACCTCGATACAACAGCATCGGTCCCGCCACCGATGCCGCCAACGACCACAGTTGATATGCCGTATAGGATTCCAGCCCCGCCGTATGCAGCACCGTCCCCATCCCCACCCACAGGGGATACCCCGGATGGTGAACGGGATACTCCGCCGGGAAGCCGAGCCCGCCGATGAAGGCCGTCTCATCAACATCGACCGGCGTCGGATGCCCCAACAAAGGTATTCGTATCGCCAGCAATAGCAGACCGAGCCCAAACAAACGCACCCAAACACGCCGCCGATGTGCCGCGCCCACGTCAGTCCTACCCGATGTCACATCCAATGCCGTCACGCCACGCAATCCTACTGCTGGACGACAACGCCCGCAAAACATACACTCAGCAGGCTCGCGGAGGCCCGACACCGAGTCGACTCCCGGATCGAGCAAACAAATCGGAGCCCCATTCCATGGCCGCAAACGACATCAAACGCATCGGCATCCTCACCGGCGGCGGAGACTGCCCCGGCATCAACGCCGTCATCCGCGCCGTCGCAAAAACCGCCATGTTCGAACACGGCTGGGAATGCTTCGGCATCGAAGACGCCTTTCTCGGCCTCATAGAAGATCGAATCCGGCCCCTCACACGCTGGGACGTCAGCAACATCCTCACGCGCGGCGGGACCATTCTCGGCACCTCCAACAAGTCCGACCCCAAACGATTCTCCGTCGGCAAGGACAACCACGGAAACCCGATCTTCCAGGACGTCCGTGAGCGCGCCATGGAGAATGCCCGGAAATACAAGCTCGACGCCATCGTCGTCATCGGAGGCGACGGCACCATGACCTGTGCCGCGGGCCTGATCCCCCTCGGCCTGAAATGCATCGGCGTCCCCAAGACCATCGACAACGACCTGATGCACACGCACGTGACGTTCGGCTTTCAGACCGCTGTCGAAACGGCCACCGACGCCCTCGATCGCCTCCACACCACCGCCGCCAGCCACCATCGCATCATCGTCGTCGAACTCATGGGCCGAAACGCCGGCTGGCTCACACTCCATGCCGGCATCGCCTCGGGTAGCGACGTCATCCTAATCCCGGAAATCCCTTACAGCCTCGACAGAATATGCGATTTCTGCCGCGAGCGAATGCAGGGTCGAAAAGCCTTCACCATCGCCGCCGTCTCCGAAGGCGCCAAGCCCGTCGGCGGCGAGCAGGTCGTCGATCGCACCATCGTCGACAGCCCCGACCCGATCCGCCTCGGCGGCATCGCGCAGGTGCTTCAACGCCAAATGGAGGAACGGCTCGCCATTGAGAGTCGCGCGGTCGTCTTAGGCCACGTCCAACGCGGCGGCACACCCTGCGCCGCGGATCGCGTCCTCGCCACCCGGTTTGGCCACGCCGCCGCCGAGCTTGTCGCCCGAGGCGAGTTTAACCGGCTCGTCGTCATCCAAAACGGCGGACTCACCAGCGTTCCGATCGAGGAGGTTGCGGAGCAACAGCGTCTCGTTTCGCTCGACAGCGAACTCCTCACCGCAGCCCGCGCCGTCGGCACCTGCTTCGGCGACTGATCCTTGCACGGCCGCCGGCCGTGCCGGGGGTCCAGGGTTCAGGATCTAGGGTTCAGAACCGTTTCGGAGAAAACGTGGCGTCCGACCCCGTGTCGGACGTAGCGTCATCGAACAATCCACGGCCGACAGGGGCGTCGGCCGCTGCGGACAAACGTGAAATGCTCTAGCCCATGGATTGCGATCCATGGGCTTGGGGCGCGCCTCATCAGCCATTCAAACATCAATAGGTGCGAAGGTGTGCGGCAGACGCGGCCACCACGTCCTTGATGGCCTGCTCCATCGAGCGGTCGTTGAAGCGAATGCCGGCGGACTGGGTGTGGCCCCCTCCGTTGAACTGCTGAGCGATTTCTACGACCGTCGTTGTTCCTTCGCCGCGCAGATTCACGCGGATCACGCCGCGCTCGCCTTCGGAGAAAAGCAGGGCGATCCGCACGTTCTTCAGCGAGCGGGGGATCGAGACCTGATCGTCGACGTCCTCGGCCGTGCAGCGGGATTCGGTGATGTCCTGATACGTTAGGGTGCTGTAGGCGATTCGGCCGTCATCGGCCACGGTCGTGTGATCGTAGGCTCGGCGGATCAGTTCGAATTCGGGCTTGGCCTGCGACCGACAGAGCTGTTCGCCGATGCGCGTGACGTCCGCGCCGGCCTGAACCAGATCGCCTGCCGTGTGCAACGACGACGCGCTCGTGGAAGGCATACTGAATCCGACTGTGTCCCCGTGAATGCCGGCGTAGAGCAACGAGGCAACGTTCGGCTTGATGTCCCACCCGAGCCGCCGCATTAGCCGGGCGATCAACTCCGACGTGCTGGTGGCGCGCGAATCGACCCAGTTGTACCGTCCGAAATGGGTGTTTGTGACGTGATGGTCGATGTTGAAGATCGGCGTGGCGTCGTCTTCGGGGCCAAGCTTCGGATTGATGTTGATACGTTTCTTGGCCGCCGTGTCCACGGCGATGATGCTGTCATGGGTGCTGCCTAGTCTCCATTTCGACGACAGCACAACCTCGGACGCCAGGTCGAACATGAAGCGCAATTTCATGGCGACGGCCTCGGCGGTGAGTCCCGCGACCGCGTCAATGTCGTGATCGCGCAGGGCCGTGCACAACGAGAGGATAGCGGCGATCGCATCGGCGTCCGGCGTGACATGACCGACGATATATGGTCGTTTCACGCCATGCAATGCGGTCAGGAGGTCCTCGGGCGGCTGGCGATGATCGCTCCCGGCGGGCGGTGGGGCGTCAGGGTGCCGGGCTCGTTGTCCTGTTGTTACGTCCATCGATAGGAGGATAGGTGATTTTTCAACAGACCGCCATTCTGGGCCGCAACAACGACTGTGGCGGTTGGATGCCCCATCTGGTCTAAAAAAAGGGGGGAATTCAAACGTTGCGGAAGATTCATTCCACACATGGCCTCGCAAAATACGGGGCCCATGCTGGTCCTCCGGCGTCATCCGAAAGGAGATTCGGTCGAAGGATGTGCCTGCCTCGGGCTAGAAAAATGGCCAGGGTTCGGGTGCGTGCTGGGGGGGAACACGCGGGGCGCCGAAGCCCTGGCCGGACAGGCAAGGATATCCGATGGTTGCATCGATGCAAGTCCAAAACCACGGGACTTTCCCAGTCGACCATCAACAGGTTCGATCGATGCTTCGCGCCTTAACCCCAGAAACGACAACTGCTTAAGGCGTCTTGCGAATCTGGCGTCCGGCGAGTGGCGCTACAACGCAACGCAGCCTGCGACTACGGGTAAGGTTTCCCGAGCGGAAGACCGGCCAGCGAGCTGGCAACCGATCCGGCTTGTCACAAGCCGGCTCCGCCTCACAAGCCGGCCTACCGGCTGGTACTGGTTAAGTTTGGGGAGCATCGGCGTCCCGCCGGTACGAAACCCTCGTTTTCGACCTACGTAGCGGCCAGAGGCCGATGCTCCCCAATTCAAGCTTTACCAGTACCTACCGGCTTGGGGGCTCTTGATGTTCCCAGACGACGACGTTATACTGCAGGTAAAGAGCGATTGAGCGGCAGGTGCGTCGCCCAACATTGGATCGCGATTCCATTCCTCTCTCCGGCCCGAACACTTCGCGATCCTTTGGACTCACCTGTCGCTCTCGGTCTATTCGGGGGTATCCCAACGATAGCGCGTTGGCATATCGCTCCGCTGGTTGCGGTACAGAAGTCTATTATCGGATGTGGCGTCGGCGTGTGGAACCCGTTCATGTTCCACGTCGGCCACGGGGGGCCGACGCTACGCGGTGATTCACGTCGGCCGCGGAGGGGTGACGCTACACGTCAATGATGCGGGACAGTTGCTCGATGACCTGGTCTATTTCCTCGCGCCGAGTCGGTCGGCCGACGCTGAATCGGATCGTGCCGACGGCGCGCTGCCGATCCAGCCCCATCGCCGTCAGCACAGCCGACGGCTTGGCGTCGCCCGAATGGCAGGCCGCGCCGGTGGAAGCATACACGTCGGTGAGCTTGGCGAGCAATTCGGCTCCGGCATGGCCCGGAAAACTCACGTTTACGGTGCTCGGCAGCCGTTTTGTCGGGTGTCCGTTGAGAAGAACGCGCGGTCCGAACGCGGCCGACAGCCGTTCCCAGAAATAGTCGCGTGTCTTCGTTACGGAGTCGTCGCCGATGTGCGGGGCGGCCAACTCCGCGGCCTTGCCGAGGCCGACCGCCATGATGACGTTTTCCGTTCCGGCGCGACGGCCTGATTCCTGCGGCGCGCCGTGAATCAGCCGTTCGATTTCCCGCCCCGCACGGATGTAGAGCGCCCCGATTCCCTTCGGCGCGTACATCTTGTGTCCCGCGATCGAGATGAAGTCCGCCGCGATTTTGTTGACGTTCACGGGAATTTTTCCGGTTGACTGGGCGGCGTCGACATGGAACAGCATGCCGGCTTCCTTGGCGATCCGACCGATCTCCGCGACCGGCTCGATCGTTCCGACCTCATTCTGGGCGTGCATCACGCTGATCAGAATCGTGTCGGGCCGGATCGCTCGGCGGATGTCGTCCGGATTTACCAGGCCGGTTTCGTCGACGCCGACATCCGTTCGCGAGAAGCCGGCCTGTTCGAGGTGCCGCATCGGCTCGAGTGTCGCCGGATGTTCCACGACCGTGGTGACGAAGTGCCCGCCGCTTGATCCGCGGGCTTGGGCGGTGGCCTTGATGGCCCAGTTGCTGCTCTCGGTGCCGCCGCTGGTGAAGACGATTTCCTCACGCGTCGCCCCGATCAGTGCGGCCACCGACGTTCTGGCGGTTTCCAGCGCTTCTCGCGCGGTCAGACCGAGCCGGTGCCCGCTGGATGGATTGCCGAATTGCTCGGTGATAAACGGCCGCATCGCCTCGGCCACCGCCGGGTCGATGGGCGTGGTCGCGTTGTAGTCGAGGTAGATCATCATCTTACTCCGCACATGCGTGCTTTGTGTCCGATCCCGTCCGCGCTCCCGGCATTATCAGTATAGCGCAAAGTAGGCGGCGACTGCGCCCAAGAGCCCCCGAGCTTGCTCGGGGGGTACGCTCCTACATGCCGCAGGGCAACCCCCCGACGGAAAGACCGGCTCGAGACGAGCCGGCTCGCTGGGTCGGGGACTATTGAGATGCTGCTGGCGCGACCTTGCGCTGTACTGTTATGCCGGCATCTCGTCATGTTTCATTGTCACCCATCTCGGCGTCAAGCACCATGCCGAGGTAGGCCGATGACTCAAACATGGATACACACGTTCTGGCGATTATCCTGGCCCGCGCAGGCAGCAAAGGCCTGCCCGACAAGAACATCCTATCGCTGGCGGGCAGCCCGATGATCGCGTACACGTTGGATGATGTTCGTCGGTCCAAACGGATCGATGCCGCGTGTGTGACCACGGACGCCCCGAAGGCCGCCCATGTCGCTAGGGCTGCCGGTGTGATGGTCGTCAATCGGCCGCCGGAACTGGCGACGGACACCGCGACGGTGGATGCCGCTGCCCGTCACGCCGTTGAGGCGTACGAACGGAATCACTCGCCGGTTACACATGTCGCGATTCTATATGCCAATGTGCCGATCCGCGCGCCGGGCATCATCGATCGGACGATCGCGCACCTACTCCACACGGGCGCCGATTCGGTGCGGACGCTCGTGCCGGTCGGCAAGCAACATCCCGACTGGCTCCATCGGCTGGTCGACGGTCGCATGATCCAGTTTCGCAAGAACTCGATTTATCGTCGTCAGGATCTCGAGCCACTCTACTACCATGATGGGGCGGTTGTTGCCGTGACGCGGGGCGCGCTGTTCATCGCCTGCGCGGTTGACAGCCATGCCTTTCTCGGTTCCGACCGGCGCGGCATGATTCAGTCGTCGGGCGACACGATTGACATCGATACGGCTGATGACTTCCGTCTGGCCGAGGCGATTCTGCTTGCCCGGCAACGACGGGCGCTTACCGAGTTGTTGACGCCGGAAGGCGTCACTCGACCATGATTCCTGTATTACTGATGCCGGGAACGTTCGTGGCTAGCGAAGAAAACTGTGGCACTGCCGTCTCGGCAGTGGGATCAGTTGTGGCACTGTCATCTCCTCGGATGGCACGGTCTGACGCAGCCAAGCCGTGCTGTAAACATCTTGGCCCCGGAGGGGCCGAGGCGAGTAGCCACGGGTGGAGCGCAGCGGAACCCGTGGTTCAGGTCGGCCCCACCGGATCCCGCCCCGGTAGGGGTGGACGAAGCCGCAAAATCCTCGAGTCCGATACAACCATCGCAAATCTTCCTCCGCCCCTGCCGGGGCGGTTATGGGTGCATCACCCATATTCCATGGGTTCCGCTGCGCTCCACCCGTGGCTACGTGCCGCGACCCCTCCGGAGTCGTGTGTGTTTGTCTTCGCGCTGATAGTGAAAGATGTTTACAGCACTGGACCCCTTTGCCACCTTTTTGTTGCGGCTGGAGGCTGCGCCGTGGTGCAGGCATGACGGCTTCCCCTCGATCATCATGCGATTCACACCTGTCGGCCGATCGGCCCGTCGTGTCAATTGGGGACAGTGACGTCAGCGGTGCGAATTCCGTCTACGTGATTGCCGAGGCGGGGGTGAACCATAACGGCGACGCTACTACGGCACATGGACTGATTGACGCGGCCCGCGAGGCCGGCGCGGATGCCGTCAAGTTTCAGGTCTTCTCGGCGGATCGGCTCGTCTCCGACACGGCGCCGCCATGCGCGTATCAGACAGGGGGCAAAGGTGGATCAGCCTCGCAGCGTGACATCCTCCGCCGGCTGGAGTTGGAAGAAGCCGTCTTCGTGGAACTCAAGGCCCATGCGGACAGCGTTGGTATCGGTTTTCTGGCCACGCCGTTCGGGCTCGAGGAACTGGCATTTCTCGTCGGCCTGGGCGTCCCCGCCATCAAGATCGCTTCCTCAGATGTGGTGAATGTTCCACTTCTACAGGCGGCCGCCGGGACGGGCCTGCCGATGATCGTCTCCACGGGCGCGGCCGACATGTCCGAGATCGAAGACGCGGTAGCCATCGTCGGCGAACGTGTGGCAACCCACCGCCTGATCCTGCTGCACTGCGTTTCGGCGTACCCCACCGATCCGTGTGATGCCGGCCTTGCCTGTATCGGGACGCTTGCCAGGCGGTTTTGCGTACCGGTTGGATTCAGTGACCACACACGGGAGCCTGATTTCAGCGATCTGGCCGTTACGGCGGGCGCGTGCATCCTCGAGAAGCACCTGACGCTCGATCGCGCGGCGATGGGCCCGGATCACTTCTTTTCGCTCGAACCCGACATGTTCGCCAGATATGTCTCCGGTGCGCGTCGTGCCCGCGCAGTTCTGGGCGATGGGCGGATCCTCGTATCTCCCGTGGAGCGCGAAGTCCGAGAACTCGCGCGCGGCGGCATTGTCGCGGCAGTCAAGATTATGGCGGGGGAGCCGATCGAGGCCGGGCATCTTCGCATTCAGCGGCCTGGTAGCGGCATCGATTCGGCGAAGTGGAATGACGTCGTCGGGCGCACGGCAACGACCGATATCCCGGCCGAGTCACGTCTTTCGTGGTCGATGCTGCGATGACGGCGGCGGCCTCGGCTGCTTCGGCCGCATGACACGCCGTTATCCCCCGTTTACTTCTGAATGAGCCGGCAACTCATACCGATATCCATTCAGCAACGGTGGCAGCAATGATGGCGGCACTCCCCCCAGGGAGGAAGGCGAGGACTAGGCATGCTTGGAATCCAGACCAAGACTAACTCGGACCGCATTGTGGAGTCCGCGATCGCCAAGGTTGGCGAGATCGCGACGCTCCCTGAGGTCACGGTCAAGATTATCGAGATCGTCGAGAACCCGAGGTCGACCGCGCGCGACTTGCACGATGTCATCAAGAACGATCCGGCGCTCGCTTCGCGCTTGCTGAAAGTTGTTAATTCGGCCTTTTACGGCTTGCCTGGACAGATCGCGAGCGTGGACCGGGCGATCGTGCTGCTCGGTCTGTCCGCTGTCAAGAATATCGCCATCGCCGCGTCGATGACGCATCTGTTCAACAGTGGTGCGACCGTCGAAGGGTTTAACGGTGTTGAGGTCTGGAAGCACTCCGTCGCCGTCGCCGTTGCATCCAGGCTAATCACTTCGGCGCAGGGCAAACCCAGCGTGGAGGAAAGTTTCCTCGCCGGCCTCATCCACGACCTCGGTCTCCTCGTTCAGCGTCAGGTGTTTCCGAAGGAAATCGCCGAAGTCATCGCCAAGCAGAAAATCGGGTCGGCTCGATTCCATGATCTGGAACAGGAGATCATCGGCGCCGATCATCAGGCCCTCGGTTCCGCGCTCGCCGCAAAATGGCGTTTCCCCACGAATCTCTGTACGGCGATCGGCTATCATCACAAACCGATGGACCTGGCGGACGTCAATAGAGAATTGCCGATGTTGGTCCACGTCGCCGACGTGCTGGCCGCAAAAGCCGACCTCGGCTTTTCGGTGACGGCCATGCATGACGACTACGACGACGAGACGCTCGACATCATCCAAACCTCGCAATCGGATCTGGACGAGATCATCGACCAACTGCCGGAACAGGTTGCCCTGACGGAAAGCGTTTTTGCCGATTAACGCCGGTTCTATATTGCCTTACTCTCTCCAGTGCTCCGCCAACCTCCAATAGACGGTTCGTGTGTCACTGCTTCAAGCAGCGTTTGATGAATGGTCGCCGTGCACGCGGAAAAGTACTGCTTGAAGCAGTGGCATGTTCTGGTTCAGTTGCAGCCCGGCAGGCGGCGCGGTCAGGGACCGCGCCGAGAAGCCCACCATATCCCGAGTTTGCCTCAAGCGGTCCTTGGCCGTGGTCATCGCCGAAGGGCTCCACCGCCTAGCTACGCCAGACTGTGCCACCCACCATCGGCGGCCTCGCTTGGCCTTGGCGCCGCTGTTCGCTCTGCGGAGCACACGCGTTAGAATGGGGGGCGGAGTTAAGTGACGAACTGGAGGCATGATCCATGATCGAACCGGTCCTCATTCTGAGCCTGACGGCGCTGTCAATCGGCTTTCTCCACACGGTGCTGGGGCCGGACCACTACGTCCCGTTCGTGGCCATGGCCCGCGTCGGCCGCTGGTCGCTCAGGAAGACGCTGATCGTGACGCTGCTGTGCGGCTTGGGCCACGTGCTCAGTTCGGTCGTGCTGGGATTCATCGGTATCGCGTTCGGCATTGCCGTTCTCAAGCTCGAATCGATCGAGACCGTTCGCGGCGACATCGCGGGCTGGCTGCTGCTGATGTTTGGGTTGGTGTACCTCTCGTGGGGCGTGCGGCGTGCGGTTCTGAATAAACCGCACACACACAACCATGCCCACTCGAACGGCATCACGCATTCACACAAACACGCCCACCACGCCGACCATCTTCACGCCCATGCGGCGAGTGCCGACCTCGGGACGGAATCGGCTCGCGTCGGCGCTGGTCCAGATGGAAGGGCGCGATCGGAGACGTTGACGCCCTGGATCCTGTTCACGATTTTCCTTTTCGGGCCGTGCGAGCCCCTGATTCCATTGCTGATGTACCCGGCCGCGCGCGACAGCCTTTGGGGAACGATCTGTGTCACGTTGTTCTTTTGTATTGCGACATTGGCCACGATGAGCGTGATCGTAACTGCGGCATACCTCGGGATCGGCACTATGCGGTTCGCGAAGTACCAGCGTTACGGCCATGCCCTGGCTGGCCTGGCGGTTGTTGCGTGCGGCATCGCGGTCAAGGTCGGTTTTTGAGGGGGCCTTTTCGACCCGCGACCCGCATCCCCGGCCACGGCATCTCGTCCATGACGACCCAGGCACGTTGGTCTGCCTTGCGTACGGTCATGGGTCGAATCGCGATGACGGTTTCAATCCAAATTAGCGTGCAGAACCGCGCCCACTTGGCCGCGTCCTCGAAGAAGCCCGTCTGTGCTCGAATGTCGCCGGCGAACTGTCGGATCAGACTCGTTAGTTCGCCCTCGCGATGCAGCGCGCGAAACGAACATTCGCCCGCCATGGCGACGGCACGGATGGGTCCCGATGGCAACTTCAGCCAAAGCAAATCTCCCCGCGTCACCGCTTCGTAGGGTGGGCGCCTTGCTGAGGAGAGTCGACACTCGATCCGCTTTTCGCCTGCGAGCAGCAGGTTCAGATACTGATTGTGCAGCACGACCAGGTGATGCCGCATCGTCGGGTCCTCATGTCGCCAGCGTTGGCTCGCGGTCAGCATAAGGCAGAAATTGTGTGACGGCACTGATCCCGCTGCCATACGTGGTGGCACTGCTGAAGGACGCGGATGACCAATGCGAAGACGCGATATAGAGGATAGTTATCTGATTCTTGTGTCCACAACGCGGCCTCCGGCTGCAACCAAAATGTGGCACAGGCGTCCCGCCTGTGATTCCACCGGCGAGACGCCGGTGCCACAGTTTTGCCACGGGCTGCTACGCGTCGGACCGGCTATTCTCGGGCTCGCGTCCGGGTCCGCGAAGTGACCTCGTTGGTACGGCTGGGATCATTACGGCTCGTCAGGTGAAGTCGTGAAGGCCTGTCAGGCCGATAAGGCGGTGGTACTAGTCCGAATACTGCCGTAACAATAAAAATTTTTAACAATTATTTCAAGTAATTGGAAAGCGTAACGCCTTTTTATATCATAGGTTGTGTCGTCACGCTGGGATTTCACTTAACAAACATCGTGTGTTATCGTTAGCTGTGATTTGCTCGTTTCTGTTCTTGTGATATATTCCAATTGGCAGTGACAATGAAAGACTCCCCCCGCACGACTCTCACCGGAGAGTTACCCGGCTGGTCGGATGGCTTGAGAGCGACCATCTGAATACCAGCTAAGCTGAATAAGACATTCTTCGGCAGCATGGCCCGTCGGTTGGTCGCTGGTTCGGTGCGCTGCATCGGGTGGCTCCTCCTCAACCGCGTCTAGGTGGTCTGCAGCCGTAGCGAAGTGGCCCCAGGAGGTCACGGGAGTCAGTGACATGGC
>JAUVGW010000380.1 GCA_030593565.1 Phycisphaerae bacterium
CATCATCGACGATGTACCCCTCCTCCTGGATGCGTTGCCGCAGGGACCAACGAATCAGTTTCTCGTCTTCTACGATCAGGATGCGTGGTTTGCTCATGGTTGGCTCGGGATCTCAACAGTAACGCGCGTACCTTGGCCCACCTGGCTGACGATGTCGATCGTCCCATCGTGGGCCTCGACGATTCGATGACAGATGGGCAATCCAAGGCCCGTCCCGCGGGATTTCGTCGTATAGAACGGCTCGAACACGCGGGACAGCACCGCCGCCGATATGCCGGCGCCGTTGTCCTCGATGAGGAGCCTAACACTCGATTCCAACCGGCTGATCCGGCAGGTAATATCGCCGCCGCGCTCGCACGCGTGGGCGGCATTGAGCATCAGGTTCGTGATCAACTGCTGCATTTGAGTCTCGTCCACCTCGACAAGGTGTTCGCCATTGAGCCCTTCACAGTGAATGCGAACGTCGCGAAAAGCAGGCTCCTGCCGGAACAGGATCAGTGCTCGCTCGAGAAGCTCATTCAAGTCGACGCTGGCCTTGCTGGGCGGCTTCGGCCGGGCGTACACCAGCAGGTCCTTCACGGCGGCATCGAGGCGGTCGATCTGGCGCAAGGCTTCGCCGATGATCTCCTTATGCGGGTGATCGTCGTCGAGGCCCGCGCCCAAGACCTGGATCGCGCCGCTGATGCCGGCCAACGGGTTCTTGATCTCGTGGGCAAGGGAGGCGGCGAGCTGTCCAACGGTCGCGAGGTGCTCCGATTCGCTCAGCTTCTGCTTGTACCGGGCCTGCTGGAAATCCTCGATCCGCTTGACCAGATCATCTCGGTATGTCTCGTTCATGATCGCGAGTTCGATGTCGAGGATCTTGTGCAACGCCGCGGTCTTCCTGGAACAGTCGGAAAGTTCCAGCTTCTCGATTTTCTGCGTTAGGGCCACCCGCACCACGTTCATCGCGGTGAACATGTAGTGCTGCGGCAGATCAGCGTGCAAGTGGGCACGACCGATCTCCGCGCGCTGCTTGTAGTACCGATCATCGTACGTGCCGCTGAACAGCTCGCGTAGCCAAGCGTAGAGCGTTTGCCGGAGTGTCAGCAATTGCTGTTCCCCGCCGGACAGGACACGTCGGACGGCCGGGTGTTCGAGCACTTTCTTGTGCAGCAAATCGACGACATCGGGCAGGAACGGACTGATGTCGCCACGCAGCGCCGCCAACGCCTTCGCGTCAGCGGCATCAAAGCCCACGAAGCGTTTGAGCTCAGCAAGGAAATCGTCGGACATGCGAGGATTATAGTGGCGGGCCTTGGCGGACCGCATGCCGGCCTCGACGAGCCGTTTGTGGAACCCAGCGTTCGGATTTGCTCGGCTCATCATCCGATTCCCGGCCAGCGTTCGCGTCGCCGGAGCACGGCCAAGGCTCCTCGACGGGTTCACGCGCCAGAAGACGACACCGTTCAAACCACCGGCAGTTCGCGGGGCACGACGGCCTGAACGAACCAAAGCAGATCCGCGCCTGCTCGAGCTTCTGGGTGCTCCAGACGAAATCCAGATCCGGCGCATCACCGGTCCTGACTGCAAATCGCAGCGCCTTTTCGCGAATGAGTATCGGGTCGTCCATGACCAGCATGACCTCGTGCGGCACCGGTTGACGTGCAATTCCAGTGCCAGGGGAAAAGTGCCCTGGTTTCCCGTCAGCCGGGGATTGACGGGCTGGCGTGCTGCTTATCAAGTGCAGGGCTCCTCGGTACTCACGACGCACGCGGCAATATGCACTACAAGATTATCGGCACAGATCCGAACGCCCCACAAATGCGCAAACCAACACGAGCAGCCCATAAGTCCCATAATATAGCTAGTACCTATATTATTGAGCCTGTGTTCGGAGGATGCAAAGAGAAATCGGAGTAATATACCGGAAGATAGTAATTGAACGGCAAATGGATTCCTTAGTGTCCGCAATTGAGAGATATTCCGCAACACGGCGTACCGAACGCCGCGCATTGGCCAAGTGGGGTGAACATCATGCTGAACGGGGCGAACATCATGCCGACGGCATCGAACATGCCGGAGCCGAAGCATAGCCCCTCGCGGGAGCGAGGGGTTTGTGGTTTGATCCAACGCCGCGGCCCAAACCCCCCGCTTCCGCGGGGGCCTAAGGGGGCCAACCGGGATAGGCTCTGAGAACTCCGGAGGTCTCCGTCGTGAAGACGATCATCGAACCGTTTCGGATAAAAGTAGTCGAGCCCATTCGCATGACGACGCGCGACGAGCGCGAGCGGCTCCTGCGCGAGGCGTCGTACAACGTATTTCTTCTGCGAGCCAAGGACGTGCTCATCGACCTGCTCACCGATTCCGGCACGGGGGCGATGAGCGCCGAACAGTGGGCCGGCATCATGCGAGCGGACGAATCCTACGCCGGCGCGGTCTCGTTCTACAGATTCAAAGAACAGCTCACGTCGATGACGGGCTTCGAGTACGTGTTGCCGACGCATCAGGGTCGTGCGAGCGAACGCCTGCTGTTCGAGTTGATCGGCGGCGAGGGCAAGGTTGTCCCGAACAACACGCACTTCGACACCACAAGGGCGAACATCGAGCACAGCGGGGCCGAAGCGGTCGATCTGCAGATTCCCGAAGCGAAGGACCCGCGCAATCGGCATCCGTTCAAGGGCAACATCGACATCGCGGCGTTGGAGGACTTGATCAAGCGGGTCGGCCCCGAGCGAATCCCTGCGGTCATGGTTACGGTGACGAACAACAGCGGCGGCGGACAGCCGGTCAGCATGGCGAACCTCCGAGAGACGCGTGCGATCTGCGACAAGTACAAACTGCGGTTCATTCTCGACGCATGTCGATTTGCGGAGAATGCCTGGTTCATCAAGCAGCGCGAGCCGGGCCAGACTGAGCGATCGATCCGCGAGATCGTTCGCGAGATGTTCGATCTGGTGGACGGTGCGACCATCTCCGCCAAGAAGGACGGCATCGTCAACATCGGCGGCGTCCTGCTGATCCGAGATGAATCGCTATTCCAGGACGCGTCGAATCTGCTGATCCTGACCGAGGGCTACGTGACATACGGCGGTCTGGCCGGCCGCGATCTCGAGGCGATGGCCCAGGGATTCGAGGAAGTCCTGGAGGAAGATTACTTGCAGTATCGCATAAGGAGCATCGAGTATCTCGGCGAGCGGCTGATCAACGCCGGCGTCCAGATCGTCGAGCCGACCGGCGGTCACGCCGTCTATGTCGACGCCAAGTCCTTCTGCCCACACATCCCGCCGGAGCAGTTTCCGGGGCAGGCGGTCGTCTGCGGGCTCTACCGCGAAGGCGGCATCCGTGCGGTCGAGATCGGCAGCGTGATGTTCGGCGGCCACGGCCGGCCGAATCCTGCGATGGAGTTGGTCAGGCTGACGATCCCGCGCCGCGTGTACACCCAAAGCCACCTTGATTACGTCATCGAGGCGACGATTGAGTTGTACACGCGCCGCGAATCACTGCGCGGACTGCGCATCCTCGACGAGCCCAAGGCCCTGCGGCATTTCACCGCCCGGTTCGAGGAGTTGTAAGGCCACTAGCCGGCGGCGGAAGCCGCCGGTTCAAGCGGGTGCCCGTTCAGCTGTCCTGGGCGTTTGATGCGCCCGCGATTTTGGACTCGCGTCTACTCTTGCGGCGTTTGAGAGCGCGGGTTACTTTTCGCCTTGCGTCTTTGATGTCCTCCCCCTCGACGATAACGCGCTTTATGATGTCGTTCGTGACGATGTCCTTGACATCGTCGGTGTCGATTTTCATTCCGGGTGACATCTTCCGCAATTCACGCCGAACCGCCTTCACAATCGGTTCAGACAGGAGAATGGCGGAAACTACGTGGCGATTCAGTATTTGCCGCTGCTCTTGGTATTCGTGCAGTGCTTGCTTGGTCACTCCCTCGCGACTGAGCATGTAGATCATTTCGATTAGGTCCGGCTCGCCCTCCAGCAGATTCATCGTCCAGCAGTGCTCGAAGCCAACTGGTTGCTCGAAGATCATCCTGTAAGCCTGCCATTCCACGCCATTGGTCAGCACGACCCATTCGACCCCCTCCTTTGCAGCGTAGTCCGTGGCCTGCCTGAGATGGTTTTCCTTCAGCGACTTGTCTATCGCCTTGACTTCGATCAAGTACTTGAGCTTCCCATCAACCTTCACCGCGAGATCACAGTACGTTCCGCGAATCGCGTATTCGGCGGTAAGCTCCGAGTACTTGTCGTAGCCAAAAATCACCGCGAGCATATCAGTGATAATGGTGACGGTATCTTGCTCGCTGCGATCAGCGGAGCGGGCGTCCTCCAACACGCGCCGAAATGTGCGAAGTCCCGACTTGATCCGGTTCGCAACTCGTTTCGGTATAGCCATCGTTGCCTCCAAGTTCCGTAGGTTGAGCACCGTCCACCAATCCGCGAAGCCACAGTCGTCGCGCTGGCCGCTTCGCCGCAGGCGCGGGACCATCTTATCAGGAGTACACCGTTTTGCAGCCGTCTGATCCGGCGGGGTGGCTTGGGTGAGCGGAGCCGTAAACGGCGGTGGAGCTTGTCCTTGGGGTGGGGACCTCGATGTGTTCCGGTGGGTAATTATACCAGGCACCCTGCGGGACGCCCGGTCGTTACGCATGCCATCCCCAACGGAACGCTGAGCATCTATGAAGCGGTGCGAGTCAAGGTGGGCGTTCTGGGTTTGTGGGAAGAATCTTCCGGACATTCCCGTCGCCGTCGGCGTCGGTCGAACCTGCCCATCACAGCCGTCGCCACCGCGAGGGTTTCTTC
>JAUVGW010000310.1 GCA_030593565.1 Phycisphaerae bacterium
CAATGACTGCCAGGATCCACAAGAATGTCTTCATAGGAGTCGTCCTTATTCCTTGATCTTGACGCCTTCAAGCCAATCGAGTCGCCGGAAGTGTGTGGCACGGACAAGCGGACGAGACCAAGCAGCGTTGATTCCGAAAGCGGTGTTCAATACAAGTACCCGTCCGGCGAACAGAGAAACCCAGCTTGCCCGTGGACGCTCCATACAACCAACGGCGACGGAACACGGACAAGGATCGCCCTTGAAACGTGTTCGGTCTGATCGCGGCCTGCCCACGGGCGATCCTTGTCCGTGCCACACCTGCCGGTGGGGCCACAAGCGAGAACCCTGTGCCAGACGTTGGTTGTGCCTCATGGCCGCGTTGTGCCTTAGTCTCGATAATGCCACTACTCCTTAATCTTGACGCCTTCAAGCCAATCGAGTCGCCGAACCTGCCGACGGACGAACCACTGCGCGACAATGACAAACGCAAAGGAAATCACGCACGTCAACATCACCGCCCGCGCCTTGATGACGACGGGCATTCTGAACAGTTCCATGTCGTAGGCCTCGGCCATGGCGACCGTCATGGCGTAGCCCAACGGCAATCCCAGCACAAGCCCGAGCAGAAAGACCGCGAGATTCTGCCGGAAGAAGATGCCCGCCACTTGGCCGGGGCGATACCCGAGAACGCGAAACGTCGCGATGTCGCGCAGCCGATCCCCAATTTCGATCAACGACGAATTCAGCACACTGCCGAACGAGATCACGCCCGCGAAGACGATCATCATGCCGAGCGAGATCGTCATGGTCTTGATGAACGTCGCTTCGAGGTTCGCCTTCGTATCGCCGCGTACGCTGAGCCCCTGGGCGTTGGGCAGCGTCTTGATCGCTCGGTACAAGTCGTTCATGGCGGTGGGATCAACCGCCAGTTGCAGCGAGTTGACGGCGCGTGACTCGCCCACGAGCCCGCTGAGGTAGTTGATGTCCGCGTAGCATTCCAGCCCGAGAAAGCCCTCGACCGTTGAGGCAAGCCGGGCCTTTACCGTCTGCCGCCGCCCGCGCACCGGCGTCAGTTCCAGATGATCCCCAACCTCGGCGTCGAGAATCCGCGCAAGCTTGGTAGACATCACCAAGCCGGCGGGCGGGATGTCGATCGGTGACAGATCGGCCTGCAACGGTGTCGTCAGGCGGTGATCAGCCGACAGGCCCGTAATCGCCATGCGACGGGCTTGCCGCCCGTGGCGCAGATCGCAGACCAGCCCCAGGATAGGTTCAACCCGGTCCACGCCCGGCAGGTCGAGTCCCTCCAACACCGCCGCCGTCGACCGCTCGTCGCGCATCCCGATGTCCGCGTCGCTATGGGCAACCTTGTCGAACTGAAAAACAAGCAGAAACCACAGCGAGTCATAGCTCGCCAGCGACAGCAGGATGATTGCTGTGCCCAACGCCGATGACAGAATGCCCGTCGCAGTGCGAAAACGGTTCCGGAACATGCCGCGCAGGGCGATATGCGTACGAAAGCCGAGCCGCTTCCAGATGAACGGGACACGTTCGAGGAAGATGGCGCCGCCGCGCTGGGGCGGCTTGGGCCGCATGGATTCGGCCGGGGCCAGCTTCAACACGGTCCACACGCCATTTGCCGTGCCGGCCAGCGCGAAGGCGAGACTGATCAATAACCCGATCAGTAGCGAGTCCGGATAGACATGAAAGGCAAACGCCGGAAACTGGTAAAACTCCTTGTACATCTCGATCATCCCGGCAGCCAGCGCGATGCCCAGACAGTTACCCACCACGCCGCCCGCAAGCCCCACCGCCAGGCCGAACGACAGAAAATGTGCGAGCACCTTGCCGTTGGAATAGCCAAGCGCCTTGAGCGTGCCGATGATCGTCCGTTGTCGATCGGCCATTCGGCTCATCAGGATGTTCAGCACGAGCGCAGCGACGAACAGGAAGATCGACGGCATAATCGCGGCCGTGACGCCCAGTCCCATGATCTCGTCTGAAAGAAACCGGTGGGACGCCTGACGTTCGCGCGGCGTCCTCGCCAGCACGCCGTAGGGATCGAGGATTCGATCGATGCGATCCAGCAGCAGTTCCACGTCGTCGCTACGGCCGGGCGCCATGCGCCCGACAATCTCGTTGCAGGCATCCTGAAAATCCAGCACGTCGCGCGCGTAGTGTTCCGTGACGTACAGGATCCCGAAGTGCTCGGGATCGGGGATCAGGTCGCCTTCGCCGCGGACCATGTAGACGTATTCCGGGCTGATGGCCGTGCCGACGATGACAAACGATTCTCGCTTTCGATTCAGGATGATCTCGATGCGGTCGCCGGGATCGAGCCCGTGCGCCTCGGCAAAGGCCTCGCTGAGGATGATCTCCTCGGCACGGTCGGAAGAAAAACCCGAGCCGCGAATCAGGCAGATACCGTTGATCGTATCGTCGAAGCCGGTCGTGGGCGTCGAGATGAGTCGCCCGGTAAGCGGCTTCGTCACACCGGGTACGTCCAGGATGACATCGAAGACGATTCTGGCCTGCAACGCCGCGATGCCTGGCAGCTCCGCGACGCGTTCCACCGCGCTCAGCGGCGCCTTTTTGACGTTCACCCAGAAATCCGCGAACCGATATTCACGATAGTAGTCCGCCTGGCTGGCAATGAGGATCCGCTGTGCCGTTCGGAGCCCGACGAACGAGCCCGTCCCCACGGCAATGATAGACACCACCGTCAGCAGCGTGCCCACGCTGCCAAGCAGATCCCGGCCAAGTTTTCGTTGCAGCACAGCCATGGTTTGAAGGTCATCTCACAATGCCTCGGAGACATCCCAACACGTCAGTAGCATTTCTGTGGCACCTCTGTGGCACCGGCGTCTCGCCGGTGGGTGGCATGGTCAAACATTCAGATGGGGTGGCATGGGTTACGAGCGGGGCACCCCTCGGGGTGGCCCACTCGTTACCCGTGGGAAGACCTCGAGGTCCATTCTCCACGGGTAAGCTCCGCCGCCGAGCGCGGCTCCGCTAACCCATGCCACCCCGGCTAAACACGTACGACGCCGGTGCCACCATATCAAGGCCGCTGTTCAGCGCGACGCTACCAACTGACGCCCTCCGCGGCGATTGGATGCTCGTTGATGCGCGACTCGGCGATGCGACCGCTCACGATGCGGATCGTCCTGTCAGCAATGGCCGCGATCGCGGGGTTGTGCGTGATCAGGATGACGGTCAGGTGTTGTTCCCGGTTGAGCCGCCGGAGAATCGACAGCACGCCTCGAGCACCCGTCAGATCCAACGCGCCCGTCGGCTCGTCCGCCAGCACCAGTTCCGGCCGCTTGGCCAGCGCACGGGCAATCGCCACGCGCTGCTGTTCACCGCCGGAAAGCTGTGCGGGAAAATGATCCGCCCGGTCCGCCAGGTCCACCAATTCGAGCGCCGCGGCCACGTCGAGCGGGTCGGCCACCAACTCCGTCGCGACCTGCACGTTTTCGTATGCCGTCAGCGTCGGGACGAGATTGTAGAACTGGAAGATGAACCCCACGACCGTGCGGCGATACTCGGTCATCGCCTCGTCATCGATCGCCGCCAGGTCCGTCTCCCGGTGCCACACATGCCCGGTCGTCGGACGGTCCATGCCGCCCAGCAGATTCAGCAGCGTGCTTTTTCCGGAGCCCGACGGCCCCAAAACAACCAAAAACTCGCCCGCGCCGACGGTAAGATCCGCATCCACCAACGCCGGCACTTCAACCTCGCCCATACGAAAAACGCGATGAGCGCCTTCGACACGTAGCAGCGCCTGGCGTTCAACAGAGGGTGCTTCGTTCATTGTCTAGCCCCGACGCGGCCGGGCCTGTTTCACACGCCTATGGCCGCCGCGGCATTATACGTCCTGGCGAGCAAGGCGTAACGGCACAGTTAAACCGATCAACCAGCTCAGGATGGACAATCATGCCCATCTGCCAAGCCGTTCAACAGATGGGCATGATTGCCCATCCGACGAAAACTCGTCCGCCACCTCGCCGCATGAAAGCAGAGCCGGCTCGTGTCGAGCCGGACCGGGGCGGCACGCCCCGGCTCTGACTGTGCGCAATGGCCACACCCAATGCAAAGCAAGACACGGCAATCCCCCACAACAAAAGCCCCGGGCGGTAGCCCGGGGTTGCTCTCCGCAGCATTCGCGATAGCTGCCCACCAATCATCAGCGCGGCTCCACCCGTCGGATGAACCACGGTGGCCAAGAACGAGGCGTACAGGTCGGCTCAGTGACTCGACCTACAGGACGCAAATGGTGGCTTCTGCCCCGAATTATTACTGAGAGCAACGCCGCGTGAGGATCGTGAAGAATGACCCTCGTCGGCTTTCGAAGGACTTGATGCTACCTCACCCGTTCAGGCTGAGCCCCCAGACTGGCCAATTTTTACCCAAGGCAGCTTGGCAGCATCTTGCGGTTTCTGCTCCCCCAAGCTCCATATCTCATGTTTGGCTGCCGCTGTGAGTTTTGTGCCAGACCGGCCATCAGAGGATCCGCAACTTCAATTGCGAAAGAGACTTTGATTTCGGAGCTTTCCTCAAGCTGAGGCTCCCTTGGGACCGATAACCAAAGCGGATGTAGTGTATTAGGAAGGCCGCTTGGCCGGGAACACAGCAGCCCTGGCAAGAGCTTTCGCGATGCCCCACCACTGCTGCCTGTGCTAATAACTCGTTTCAAGGCTAATTTTTTTCGTATTTTTAGCTATTTCTCCTATTTGGATTTGACTCATCCTCGACGTGTGGTAGGATTACGGAGGCAAGAGGTTGTGCTAGAGGCGTATGCAGCCGAGCGGTCGTGCTGATACTGCGGGAATCGGGGCTGCTCGTCTCTGGGACTGCGGTTTCTGCTGCTGGTGTGCGTGGACTCGGCTATAGTTTCAAAGCGACCGAATCTTGGCCAACGGGGGCGAAGGATATGACCAATATGATGGAGATCTTCGGCGGCGAAAAAGCCGTGCGCGAGAATCTTTCGTGCGCGGTGAAGGTGGCGCGAGCCCATATGGGTGTCCTGCCGCATGAACTGGCTGAGCGCGTCGGGCTGCCTGATTGTTCCAAAGTGAAGGAACTTGAGAACGAAATGAAAATTCCCCAGGAGAGCATTCTCCTTGATCTCTTATGGGCGCTAGGGCTGTCTTTGGACCGCGTGATGCCGATCGTCAAGCTGAGCGATAGCGACCGCGCCCACTGGCAAGCCGAGATGGAGAAGAAGAAAACAGGATCGCTGGCCTCTTGCGAAGGTCTCGACGCTCGCAATGTAGAGGGCGAGTTGAATATTTTCTTGCGCATCGAAGCGCTTCGCACTATCTGCCCGTCACCCCAGCCCATGTCAGACAAGCTCAAAGCTATTAGGGAGAAGCTTGGTTTCATCACCACCGGTGAATAACAGGGGGCGCCTTTCGACGCCCGGCATACTGCGTTTCAGTTTTCCATCCCAAAACAAAGAAGAAAGGGAGGATCTAGGTGGCGATTCCCGATGCCAACCGACTATGTGAGATATCCAAACAGGCCATTGAGCTGTGGGAGAACTTCGCAGAGCTCTACGGGTTGGGCTCAACTCCCGACGTGCTTCTTAGGCCAGCAGAAGGCAGTCCGTTTGGCAGGCCCAGGTGGGCAGCGGAGTTCTTCGAGTTTTGCGCCCAAATGCAATGTGGTTCATCATATTCACCCATCATCCTCGGCAGTTTGGACCATATCTTGAAGGGGCGCCGTGACGGGGAAGCAACATCATGGCTCTACAACCACCCTCCTTCGCCTACTCAGGACAGACCGTACGCTATTGTTGACTTTGGCGTCCTTAAAGAGAACCTACCCTTAGCCCGCGTCCATAGGACTTGTGTTTGCCTGATCTTGCATGAAGCCGGGCACTTGATCCTGCATTGGAAACAACTCAAGGACCAATGGCTCTCCGGCGCTCACCTTCGCATCACGGAAGCCTCGATTACACAAGAATTCGAAGCATGGTGGTTTTGTTACTCCGTCATCGGCTTTGGGATTGCTTCGTTTTCACAGTCCAAGGATACCAGCCCTCTATCTCACGACCCTGCATGGAAAATCGCAGGGTAAGCGTTCGCTTAGCCGTGTAGGTCGCACGCGTAGGTCGGGCTCTGCCCGACGCTTGGCGGGCTTTGGCCGCCAAGCCCTCATCTGATCGCTGACAGCTTCCCCCGCGGAACGCTGAGCATCTATGAAGCGGTGCGAGTCAAGGTGGGCGTTCTGGGTTTGTGGGAAGAATCTTCCGGACATTCCCGTCGCCGTCGGCGTCGGTCGAACCTGCCCATCACAGCCGTCGCCACCGCGAGGGTTTCTTC
>JAUVGW010000179.1 GCA_030593565.1 Phycisphaerae bacterium
ACTTGCAGTGCTACCTTCGAGGTTGACTGCACGGACGATTGGCATTCGGAGTGGGCGGACTGTTCCGTGGCCGACTGCCCGCAGTTGGGCGCATGCTGCGCCCCCGATGGCACTTGCAGTGTTACCTTCGAGGCTGACTGCACGGACGATTGGCATTCGGAGTGGGCGGATTGCTCCGTGGCTGACTGCCCGCAGCCGGGTGCGTGCTGCGCTCTTGATGGCACTTGCAGTGTTACCTTCGAGATCGACTGCACGGGCGACTGGCTGGGCGGGGGCACAGATTGTAACCCGAATCCGTGCGTCGGCGCCTGCTGCTTGTCGGGGGGACGTGGGTGTCTGGAGAATCTCACGGAAGAGTTTTGCGAGGAGACGGTTGGCGGCGTGTTTGCTGGAGCTGGAAGCGAGTGCGACGCCCCGTGCGATTTCGGTGCTTGTTGCGCGCCTGACTGCACCGAGGTCTTTAGGGTCGAGTGCACAGAACTCGAAGGTGTGTTCCAGGACCCGGTAGTTGGGTGCGATCCAAACCTGTGCCCTGGCGCGTGCTGCTACTCCGACGGCTCATGCGTCGACGAGTTTCCGGAAGCCGACTGCACCGGAACCTGGCTTGGCGCTGGGACGTATTGTGGGCCGGACACGTGTCTGGGCGCCTGCTGCATCGGCGAAGAGCACGACACGTGCGTGCCACTGCAGTCGGAGGTCAACTGCCTCAGCGTCGACGGAGAGTGGGGCGGACCAGGTACCGTATGCGATCCGAATCCGTGTGTCGGCGCCTGCTGCATCGGATCGGGTCACGAAACGTGTGTCTCCGGACAGACTGTATCCAGTTGCGATAGTGTGAACGGCCAGTGGGTAGGCCTGTTCACAGACTGCGATCGAGACCCTTGTCCACTCTGCGACCCTGGTGACGTGAATCGCGACGGCTTCATTAACGGTGCCGATATCCAGGGCTTCGTCGATGCGATGCTCGGCGTCTTTGATCCCTGTGCCGACATGGTCGAGCCGGACGGCGTGCTTGATTCTGCCGACATAACGGAGTTCGTGAGCGTGCTGCTGGCGTCGTGATCGTGCTGCGTGCGATCTCTGGCCGCACGCACGATAGGCAAGCCGCGTGGGGTACGTTCCGGCCGCACCTTCTTTCTGCCGCCGGGATGCGCCTCCGCGCGGGTTGCTGTTTGGCGGATGTAGCATCCAACACACGGATCGCCGCCCCCGAAGCGAAACGGTGAGCAATCCTTCAATATGTCAAAAGGGAAAGGGCACGCCCGAGGGGCCGTCGGTCGGCCCCGCGCCGATTCCGCGCCGGCACGATGCGAGATCGACCGGGAGTTTGCACCCGTTTGCGGCGGTTCGCATTTTTTCTGCTGCAATTTCCCGCGACCACCCGGCGCGGCATCTCGGTCCCAGAGCGATTCGAAAGGGCTCGGCATCAGAAGTTGCGGAGAGTTGCAGTTTTTTGCACTTGGGCTCGCGCAAAAAAGGCTGTCGCACCGGATTCAGAGCCGGGGCGTGTCGCCCCGGCTCGGCTCGGCACGAGCCGGCTCTGATACCGAAGCCGCCCTGTATCGACAGTACGCCTCATGTTCAAAAAATCTCCGCTTCGCGATCGCGCACCCAGCCCTGAGCGATTGCCTCGCGCCCAATGGTGGAGTCCATGAGCTGTTGGCAGCGAGATCGAATCGAGATCCCAGGTTGAAACAACCTGGGCCACCCACCGCGAGGATCACGACTTGGCAGTGTTGCGTGCTTTCGTCAGTGGCGCGTTCACTCGATGGCCCACGGGCAAGCTCTGCCCGTTCCGGGCTCCGCTTGACCGTGCCACCCAACCGTGTCTTCTCTTGCTACAGGTTCAAAAAAGCTCCGCTTCGCGATCGCGCACCCAGCCCTGGTTGCCGTCGGCCAGCTCGATTCGCAGCCAGCCGCCGCGCTGTTCGACGATCTCGAACTCGACGCCTTCGTGCAGCGGCTCTTTGAACTGCGGATCGTAGCCCGGGCCGTTGCCCATGCGCACCACGACATCGTTCGCCACCAGCACGCCTCCGGTCGGGCGGCTTTGGGCGGGCAGGCCGATCGCGACCGATGTTGCCAAGGCCAACCACAGGACCCCGCACACCAGCCCGGCGTGTCCGACTCTCTCCGGCCGCCACAGCAGCCAGACCCCGACCAGAAGCCAGAACACCGCGTATCCTGCCATGGCGGCCGTCGCGCGCGTGCGGAGCGGGAGGGAGTAATGCCAAAAGAAAACGGTCTGCAGGAATGCCCGCTTGCCGGAGGCGTCGATCTGATCTCGCCGTAGGGAACGGGCGAATTGCAGGTTTGCTTTGAGCCGTTCATCATTGGGGATGAGCCGCTGCGCACGGCGGTAATCCGCGATGGCCTTACCGATTTCGCCCAGGCGCACGTGCGTATTGCCCAGATTGTAGTAAAGTTGACCGTTCTCGATCCCCGCTGCGACGACTCCCTGAAACTTGTCGCGCGCCTCCTGAAATGCCGACAGGGCTTCGTCCGGCGCACTCTTCAGTGACGCCGACCCCCGATCGAATGCCCCGATGGCCTCGCTCAGTTGCAGGATAAGCTGTGGCCGTGTGAGCTGTGGCCGGGTGAGCTGCGTAGGGTCCGCTGTGCGGACCAGACCTCGGGGATAAGCCTCACAATCGGGTTGGTCCGCACAGCGGACCCTACGTGACTGTGGCACCGGCGTCTCGCCGGTGGGTTCACGGGCAACTTGCCCCTTTTCCCCATGTTGTGCGAGCAGTACCGGCGCCGGGATCATCAACACGATGGTCAGGACGAACGGTACGTATCGCAGAATCGCCATCGGCCTCAGATCTTCCGTCCCGCCAAGTCATTGACGCAGCCGCGCCCGCGCTCGACAAGTGTGGTACGGGCGTCTCGCCTGTGAACGTCGGTGTCCGTCGGCTCCCTACCGTGGAAGCGTGCTCTCTCGCATTCAGCCAGCAGTCGATCGACGTCCTTGATCAGGTCCTCGGGCACGTCGGCCGCACGCAGTTGGTTGATAGCCTCGCTTCGCGTCAGGCCGCCGCGAGGCAGATTCCGGCGGTCCGCGATGAAACCCGTCACGGCCGCCACGACTTGCGACACGGCGACCGCTCTGTCCGGCTCGGCCTCGGCGAGTCGAAGCGCGGCCATCGACGATCTTCGAGCCGATCGACGCCGGTGCAGTCCCGTGTCTGCCGCACCGTCGTCGCGATGCCGTCGAACGAAAACGCATGTGATACAGAGCAGCGGCCCGCTCACGGCAAGAGCCCAGATCCCCCAGCCGAAGGAAAGCGATTGTTGGCTCAGCATGGCTTCGACGTCACCATAGTTAGCCAGCAGGCCGGTTTCCACCCGCGTCAATTCGGTTCGCGCCCCGGCACGATCGTTACCGTTGACGAGCTCCGAGACCGGCAAGCGCGTAGAGCCCTTCACGTCGAGCGAAATCGGATCGCTCCTCAGCACGACGTACCGCTGCGTCTGTGGATCGAAGTAGCTGAACTCGATGGGAGGAATCTCGCGGGCCTCGTCGTGTTTTGGGCGGATCGTCAGGCTGAATGACTTGGAAGGGCCGTTCACACGACCCGCCAAGTCCTCCTCCGGCACTCGGAAGTCCTCCCGTAGCGATTCCTGTTTCGCCAGCGACGGCGCCTGTAAGGAGTCCATCCGGCCCGTGCCGCGGATCATCAAGGTCAGTGCGATCGGATCACCGACACTCACCTCGGTGGGTGAGGCTGTGGTCGCGATTGAGTATTTCCCCACGGCGCCGCGATAGCCGGCCGGCTGGTCTGCCTCCGGTGGAGCCTTGACCAGGATCTCCGATCTTTGGACGACCGTCGATATCGGGCGTGACTCGACGATCTCGTATGCCCGCCCGAGTCGCGAAAACCGATTGCGCCGCACGGTCAATGGGTAGTTCACCGCGATGCTCACGCCGTCCGCATCGAACACGCCGGGCCGGTCGGGCCAGACCCTGCGGTTCAAGGAATAGACGAAGTAGTCCTGTTGCCGACCGGCGGCATCGGCGCGGGTTTCCGTGCGATTTCTCGGAAGGCCCTGCAAGCTATCGGCAAAGGGCCCCCAGACGCTGGCGTCCTCGTCGACCACGTATTGCCACATGTCTCCGACATCCATTCGGACGTTCGTGGTTCGGTAGGGCTTGAGCCAGATTTCCAGCGTGGCATCGATCGGCTCGCCGAGATACACGGACTGGCGTTCGGCGACGAGCACCAAGTACAACAAATCACCTGAGTCGGACGCCAGTGCCGTCAGCGTCATGGTTGCCGTCGAGAAAGACTCACCGTCGGCATCTACGTGAATGGGGGGGATCATGAACGTTCCCGCTTGTCGGGGACTCACGACATAAGTGTAGGTCGTGGTGACGGACTGCTCGAAACCGGCGCTCGCCGATGTCGGGTGTGCTGAAGCGACTTCACGCTGCATCTCGACATCCGCCCATTGGATTTCCGGGAAGTCCGGCGGTTGGTGTTGGCGGGCATCCTTGACGATGACCTGAATCCGCACCGGCACGCCCACGTACGTTTCCCTCGACGACATGGTGAACACGACGTCAGCAGCCTGCGAAGCACTCGCCGCCGCCCACGTCAGTCCGACGGCCGTCAGCATTGCCAGGCAACGCATCATCACACGCATCATCACCAATCCCTCAGTACCCGGGGGGTGGCACGGACAAGGATCGCCCCTGAGAAGGCGTCGGTCGGATCGAACACGCTCGAAGGCGATCCAGAGTCCGTGTTGCCTCGGCGGTGACTTCCGTTGAACGCCCACGGACAAGCTCGTTTTTCTTGATTGTGGCGCGTACCGTTGCCATCGGCGTCGTCTTCCTGGTCAACACCACCATATCTCAGACGCTTGTCCGTGCCACCCCTAGTATTTCGGCTTTCGACTTTTGACTTTCGACTTTTGACTTTCGTATTTCGGCTTTCGACTTTCTCACCAATCCCTCAGCACCGGCAAACGCCGCGAGTGCCGTCGTCGGGCGAGCTGTTCGCGGCGGATCCGTTCTTTGTCTCGGACGGCCTGGAGAAGACGTTCCGCCTCCTCGGTGGTGAGTGCTTCTCCTGCACCTTCTTGCGGTTGTTCCTGGACGGGCTCGTCGTCGGACTGCTGCTTTTCATCCTGCTGCCCATCCTCCTGCTGATCACCTTGCGGACGATTCTGCTGCTGTTGTTCATCCTCACCTTGATCTTGTTGCTCGCGTTGCTGTTGTCGCTGCCGTTGTTGCTCTTTCCGCTGTTGCTGCAGCTTGTCGAGCAGCTTTTTTATGAACAACTGGGCCAACTCGATGTTAATTCGAGCATCTTCGTCATCAGGGTCAAGCTCTAACGCGTCACGGTAGTGCCCCATGCCTATTTTGAGAAGCTCGATCGCCTCTGGAGGATTCGACGCGATCTTCGATGCCGAGGCGCAGGCCACGTTGCCGAGGTTGAACTTGATCTTCGCTTCGAACGCGGGGTCTCGCGTCACCAGCGCCCGGTTTAACGCGTCGCGAGCCCGGGCATAGTCGCCCAGCATATAGCTCGCCACTCCCACGTTGTACACCGCCTCCGGCGATCGCGGCAACACCTCGGCTGCCGCGTGATAGCACTCACGTGCCGTGGTGTAATCGCCAACCGCAAACGCCTGATTTCCCTCGGCCGCCAAGGCGTGCCCCTCATCCGCCCACGCCTCACCAGGACAGACGCTCCCTGCAAACACGACAACCAGCGCCATCGCACGAATCGCCCCCATCCCGGATACGTCACACAAGCACATCTTCATCTCGCGCTCGTTCGGACTCCCTCCTCAGTCGTCCTCACTGGGTCGCGGCTAAACGTCGCATTTCGCATTTCGACTTTTGACTTTCGGCTTTCGACTTTCGGCTTTTCCTGCACGCCTTCATCCTTTTACACTCCCCACCGCCTTCCGATCCGTCATGAGCGTCTGGAATGTCAACAACACGAGCGCCACACCGGCGAACCAATGGAACCGCGGATACCTTACTTCTCTCCGGCCGGACTCGAAATCGCGTGGTGTGACTTTCGGCCGGATTCGATTCCACATCGCCCGAAAATCCGTATTCGCAAAGTACCCGCCGTCCGCCGCGCCAGCCATGGCTTGTAGGAGCGTCGCGTCCAGCCTCGTCGACACCTCCTCCCCCTGATGCGTCATGGTGGTGCGACGGCCGTCTGTCATGATCGGAATCGGCGCGCCTTTGGTCATGTCTCCGCACCCCACGGCAAATACGCGGATGCCCTGCTTCCTGAACACGTTTCGGGCCGCTTCGACTGCGTAGCTCTCGTCCGTTTCGCCGCCATCGCTGATGACGATGATTGCCTTGTGATCCATCACTGTGTCAGTAAAACTGTTCGCCGCATGACGCACGGCGTCTCCGATGTTGGTGCCCCCGCGTGGCGCGCTGCTGGTATTCACAGCGTCCAGCGCCAACAGGAACGAACCGTGGTTGACCGTGAGCGGACAGGTTAGAACACTGTTGCCGGAGAAGGTGACCAAGCCGATCCGGTCGTTCCGCAGTTCCGTCAGCATGTCTCGGATGTCCAGCTTCGCGCGCTGGAGCCGGCTGGGCGCCACATCCTCGGCCAGCATCGAGTTCGACGCATCGAGCACGAACATGATGTCGATGCCTCGCAGCGGTACGACCTCGTAGTGGGTTCCCCATCGAGGTCCCGCCATCGCGGCAACCAGCAGTCCCACCGCCGCGACGGACAGGAGCGCCCTAACCCGTTGGCGGTGGACGCTCACCCGAGGGATCAACGCGCTGAGAAGATTCGGCGTGGCGAAGCGCTGCATCGTCTGCCGTTTCTTCGCGAAGCCCCACAGACAGAACCCCCATAGCGCGGGCACCGTCCACAGCAGGTGCAGCATTCCGGGGTGATCAAGGCTGAAGTCATCCATTTGTCACACCGCGTCGTCGATCGTTGTTCGTCGGTTCGTGCATCTCTGTCCCCTATCCCCCATCCCTCGGTCCCTTGATCCCTTGATCCCTTGATCCCTTGATCCCTCAATTGTGTCATGGAACTTGCCGGAATCGTGTATTCACGAGCACGACTTCCAGCGCCAACAGCCCGACCACGATCATCAAGACGGGCGGGATGGTGATTCCGCTCAGCCGCATGGGCTCCGTTGCCATTTCCGCGTATTGGTAGTATCGCTTCTCGTCGATCTCCGTTTTTTCCAGGTCGTCGATTTCCGCGTAGATCTCGCGCAACGAGTCCGCATCGGTGGCTCGCCAGTAGTGTCCACCCGTGATACCGGCAATCTGCTTGAGCGCGGCTTCGTCGATCCTCACACGCGTCGGTCGTAGGTACAACTTTCCGGATCGATCCCGCCCCGGCATCGGCGTCACGCCCGTCTTGCCCGTACCAATGGCATAGATCTTGATCCCGTATGCTGCCGCCAGCTTCGCTGCCGCCTCCGGCGACATATCCCCCGCGGTGTTTTCCCCATCCGTCAGCAGGATCATGAACTTGCTCTTGATCTTGCTCGCCGCCGCCGCTTCCTGCCGGCGGTCAAGATCACCCAGCCGTTCGACGGCCAATGCGATCGCGTCACCAATGGCGGTACCGTCTTCATCGGGACCTTCGTCCGGTGACACGATCCCGGTCTGTTCCAGCATCTCCATCAGAAACGCATGATCCAAAGTGAGTGGACATCTGCTGTCGGCATACCCGGCAAACGCAACCATACCGATCAGATCGTCTGGCCGGCCGTCGAGATCCTCCCCCCCGAGGACAAAGTCCCGGAAGACCTCCTTCACCGCGGTAAGCCGATCCACCGGTTGGCCCTCGCTTTCGAAGTCCATCGCCTGCATGCTGCTCGAGCGGTCCACCAGCATCTGGATCGCGACGCCCTCCGACAGGATCCGTGTCTCCTGATCCGGCCGCTGTGGTCGCGCGATGCAGACGACCAAAAGCCCCACAGCCAATGTTCGCAAAACGGGGACAATCCACATGATCCTGACACGTGCGCTCCGGTCCTGCTGCTTCAGCCAAGTGACGGACGAAAACTGCACCGCATAGGGCCGCGCGCGACTCAACCACCGCCACCAGATAGGCAGCAGAAGCACCAACAAACAGAACATCCAAGGACTATGCCACGTCATGAGCTACCCCGCCGAAAGTCGAAAGTCGAAAGTCGAAAGCCGAAAGTCGAAGGCCTCTCCTGATTGAGTGTTTTCTCCAGGTAGCACATTTCGGCTTTTTGCCTTTCGCCTTTCGGCTTTCATCCCTGACCCGACTGATCCACGAAATCTCGGGCCGTATTGAACGCCTCCCGGATTTCTTCGGCCGGTGGTGCGTGTCGGGCGAACTTCACGATATCACACTTCGCGAGGAAGCCGCCCAGCAAGCCCTGATACTCCGCCGGCAGGAGCGCGTCGCGCTTCATCTCCGCCACGAACTCCTCAGTCGTTCGCTCCGGTGCCGACAGGCTGTAACGCCGCTCGATGTACTGCCGCACGATCATGCTCAACTCATAGTAGAACTGCTGTACGAATCCGCGCTCCACGAAGCCCTCGTTGAGTAGCGCCTGCAACCGGTCGCGCGCCCATTCGTGCGGCGGCACGATGGGCTCCGGTGTCTCGCGCTCGCGTCGGCGACTCGCCCAGGCGAGCAAGGCAACAACAACCGCCAGTCCTCCGCCCGTCCACCACACCCACGCCGACGGCCGCTCCGCGGGTAGCGCCACCGGCCCTTTGATTCCACAGAAATGTGTCTGGTCGAGTTCGCCTTCAAAAAGGGAGTTGACTGTGACCGCGATTCCATCTGTGCTTACACGTCCTTCAACAACCGAGTTCGCGCTGGCGCGACGGTCGGTGAAGACGACTGTGATGTTGGGCGTCGTATGCGTTCCGGAAACGAATGCTTCCAACTCGTATTCCTGCCGCCAACGTCGTTCTCCGTCAAGAAGTTCGACCGGATGCAGATAGGTGTCGTGAATGGCGAGATGCCCCATGTGTTCGACGAACCGCGGCAGCTCGACATCGACGCCCTCGGCCGCGGTCACCTCGATCGTCAGCTTCAAGCGTTCAGCCAGTGTGATCTCGGGCCGGTTCACCGTGACGGCCAGCCTCACCGCTCCCTGATCGGCCGTCCGCACGACGGGCTCCGCTTGCTCCCCGTTGCGCTCCGGTGACACCATGTCATCGCCACACCCCGAGAGCATCATCCAACCCGCGAGGAGACACATCGTGACGCTTTTACATCGCAGCTTCATGGCACGGCTCAATCACTCGGCATCACAACCGTGTCTTTCTAGTCTTGAAGAACCTAGTCAGCGGCCCGGCGAACGACTCGCCAGTCCTCACGTCGATCGAGTCCATCGAGTGTCGCTTGAAGACCAGGGAACGCTCCTCCATCGTCGCCGCCGCATGGGCTGCGTACCGGCGGCGCAGGCGTTTGCAGGACGTGTCCGCCAACACGGTCTCACCCGTTTCGGAATCCAGCAGCTTGATGAGCCCCATATCAGGCAGCTCCAGCTCTCGGCGGTCGGTGATGGTGATGGGAATGAGATCGTGCCGGCGCCGGGCCGCACTCATTGACCGCTCGTATCCGCCGGCCTGGAAATCGCTCACCACGAATGCCACACATCGCCGCCGCGCCACGCGGTTCAAATACTCAAATGCGGTCGCGAGGTCGGTCGCCTTGCCCTCGGGCTCGAAGTACAACAAATCGCGAATCAGCCGAAGCACATGCCGTGTCCCCTTGCCGGGCGGAACGTATTGCTCCACATGCTCCGTGAATGAGATCATTCCGATCTTGTCGTTGTTTCGAATGGCCGAAAACGCCAGGGTCGCGCAGACTTCCGCCGCGAGTTCGCGCTTGAGCTGATGGGCCGATCCGAACTGGTGGGAGCGACTCAGGTCCACGAGGAGCACCACGGTCAACTCGCGCTCCTCACGAAATCGCTTGATGAACGGCTTGCCCTGTCTGGCCGTCACATTCCAGTCGATTGCGCGGACATCATCACCCGGCAGATACTCCCGCACCTCCTCGAACTCCATCCCCTGGCCCTTGAAGGCGGAATGGTACCGGCCGGCCATCGCGGTCTTGACGAGGTGGGACGTTCTGAGTTCTATCCGGCGAATTTTCTTCAGAAGCTCTTTCGGCAGCATGGTCTACGGTACCGGCACGTGGTCGAGGATCGCCTTCACGATGTCCTCGCTCGTCTGTTCTTCAGCCTCGGCTTCATAGCTGATAATGACACGGTGACGCAGAACGGCGAGTGCCACGTCCTTGACATCCTGCGGCGTCACGAAGCCGCGACCTTCAAGAAACGCGCTGGCCTTCGCCCCGAGCGTCAGCATGATCGTCGCACGGGGTGACGCGCCGTATTGGATTAGCTCCGACAGATCCAGGTTGACCACCTGCGGATCCCGCGTTGCGGTGACCAGGCTG
>JAUVGW010000143.1 GCA_030593565.1 Phycisphaerae bacterium
CCGTTCGGGACTATCAGGCGTCCGCTTCATCGCTCCGACAGAAGGTGCGGTTGGCGGAATTGATGGACTCGCCCAAGGCGGCCCTCGTACATGCCTTGCTCGCCAAGGCGTGTGCGGAAACCGGTGATGCACCGGTGGGCGCGTTCCTCCAGAGTCGAGCCGAACTGTACTGCGACCTGGACGAGCTGGCGGAGGAGTATCCCGTCGTGCGCGACTCCGTCCGAAGGGACGTAAGTGCCGATAATAATGTAGATAATGCTACCTAGTGCTCCATCAAGGTCGTTTTGACGGGCTGCATGGGGACATGAACGCCCACAGCCCCCCGCGGAAGCGGGGGGTTTTCGCCGGCCGGGAAGCTTGATCTCGGCGTCGGCGTCCGAGGAGACAATCGACATGCTCCTACATAGTCTGATGGCAATCGTTCTGCTGATGCCCATGCAAGGGAGTCCATTAGCCCACGGTGGCGGCGATGGGCCGGCTGGATCAGGGGGGCTGAACTCCCTTACCGGTCAGGCGATATCGCGCAATGATATCGCCAATTGGCTTGTGAACCTCGGGCGACACCAGGGTCACATGGCGGGTCGATCCGACCCGAGGTCTGCGTCGCTGCACGTCCTGGCGTTGCTCTCGGCGGCAACTGAGGTGTCTCCCGACTGTGCGGAAGCTCACCACTGGTTGTACGACTTGCAGCACCGGCTCGGCCGCCTGGATGCCGCCCGGCGGGCGCTGTCGGAGTACGTGCGTCTGACGCCGGGCGACGATGCGGCTCGTATCCTGCTTCTCGAGTTGACCTTGGCCGATCGCCAGACCGCCGAAGCGCGCATGGAGCACATCAAGGCCGAGTTGGCACGAAAGCCCCTGTCGCGCGCCTATGAAAGCGAACTGCACCGCTGGTTGGCAACCTACTACTTTGAAGGGCGGGAGGGCGAATTCTCCGCCCGCGAGGTGGAGTACGCGTTGCGGTTGAATCCGATGAACGTTGCCACGCGCGAGCTGGCGTACGAGATGTTTGGCGAGACGGAGCCGGTGCTCCAGCGTGTGGAGATGGCGCTGCAGCTCATTACGCTGAATCCCGCCCAGGCGAACCTGATTTGGGATCTTGCCGAGTTCCTGGACCGCGAGTCGCTCCACTCCCAGGCCCAGGAGTGGTACAACCGGGCGATCGATGTTCACCGTCGGACGAATGTGGGACCGGTTCCGGCGGCGTTTTGGCACCGCCTGGCGATGTCCTACGCGAACAGCGAGGACTACAAAAAAGCCAAACAGGTTGCGGACGAGGCGCTGGGCGTTGACGCCATGTTCCATGCCGCGCGGTTGTTGCGGGCAAACGCGGAGACAAAGCTCGGGCTGGTGCAGGCCGCCGCGGAGGACGTGAGCTTCGTCGAGAAGAACTACGAGACACGTGTCGACAAAGTCCTCGCGGACAAGCTGACCGGCGAGGCGGCGGAGATCGCTTGGTTCTACTGCTATCACAGGCCGGACCCGGAACCGGCGATGAAGCTGGCCAAGGTGGCCATGTCGGCGTCGGAGCCGACTGCGCTGGCGCGACTGGCCCATGGATATGCACTGCGCCTCAACGGGCGCACGGAAGAAGCGATCAAGGCCCTCGAGCCGCTCGCGGCGGTGGATCAGCTTGCGGCCTTGGCCCTCGCGGATGAACAGGCCAGCAGCGGAAACCGCGCTCAAGCGATCACGACGCTGTACAAGGCCGCGGCGATCCAATCATCGGGCATCGCGTACAACCTGATCGGTGAACGGCTTACCAGCTATGGCGAGACGGCGATCCAGCCGCCGCTGCACACGAAGGTTGTGGCCGTGTTGGATAAGTTCCAGCGTGATGTCTTTGATTTTCACAAGCGGCCGGAGGACTTCCTCCGTTTCACGATGTGCTTCGTGGACGAGCCGCTGCCTGCCGTGGGCCCAGTGGATGTCGTGTTCCGGCTCGAGAACATCGGGCCGTTTGCCATCACGTTCGGCGAGGGATTCATGTGCAGGCCCCTGGTGGCGGTCAGCGCTCGTCTTTGTGGCGGCTCGGGGGGGAGCGCTGATTCCGGCGTCTCGTACGAAGACTACGTCCAGGTCTTGATCAACGCGCACCCGTTGCTGCTGCCCGGCGACGCGGTCGAGAAGACCGTCGCAATTGATGTCGGCCCCGTTCGCGATCGCCTGGTGCGCACGATCACACAAACGGTAACGCTTGACGTGACGGCGCTCTTCGATCCGGTATACGAGGATGGTCGATTGGCGGCGGGAATGGGCACGATCGCGGCAACGCCGATTAAAACGATCAGGCCGGGCATCGACGTTTCCGACGCAGGCATTGCTGCGATTCTGAATCGCGCCAACTCACTGGAACCGGCCGAACGCCTGGCGACGGCGGACCTGCTCGGGGCTTTGCTCGCTGATGCCGAACACGCGCTGCCCGGGTCTCGGGCGGAGAACCTGCCGCGGGACGCCGTCAACACGGCGCTCGCCGGGCTGTTGGCGGATTCCGACTGGCGCGTCCGCGCCCACGCGATGGTCGCCGTTGGGTGGTCGCGACTCGACATTCGCGTGACCAACGCGGCTGCACCGGCGGTGCGGCGCGAGGAGAATTCCGTCGTGAAATTGCTGGCGGTGCGTTTGTTCGCGGAGCAGCACGGCGACAAGTTCGTCCAGGTGCTGAAAGCTCTCAGCACGGGCGATCGGTGCGGCTATGTCAGGACCATGGCGGAAAGCTACCTTCCCAAGGCGCTGCCCGTTCAGGCCAATCGCGCCGTGGGCAGCGCGGCGGCAGACGCGATTCCATAGTTGTTCATGCCTACCTACGCCTCCGCCTCCGCCGGCGCGGCGACCTTGGTCATGGTCTGGGCGATCTTTTCAGACAGGGTTTCGGCGGTGAAGGGTTTGACAACGTAGTTGTTCACGCCCGCTTTCACGGCCTGCAAGACCCTGCTTTTCTCGGCTTCCGTCGTAACCATGATCAGTGGCAGCGCCTTGTCGGTTTCGCGGATCTTCGTGACCAGTGTCAGGCCGTCCATGTTCGGCATGTTCCAGTCGACCAGCACGAGTTCCACGTCCTTGTTATCACCCAGGCAGACAAGCGCTTCGAGGCCGTCGGCCGCTTCCAGCACCTCGGTATGCCCGAGGGTCTTGAGCGTGTTCTTCTGGATATTGCGGATGGTTCGCGAATCGTCAACGAGAAGAATCTTCATGAGACGGCTCCTGCAACCGGCTGCTGGACCGGCTTCTTGCTGGTCAAAATGGCAACTTCCACATTGAATACACCAAGGTCTGTGTCGCACGGGATGACGAGAAACGGGGACGACTTCGATTGCGAGACCGTATGGCCGGGACCGATGATAACGCTGGGCAGGGAGATGCTCGTGTTGTAGCCGTCGAAGTCCTTTTTTGCATTTCCGGCGACCATGTTGGCAAGTTCCCCGACTGCGTCGGTGAAATCAGGGTGGTCAGTTGTCAGGTCAACGCCGGCGAAGGCGGAGGCCACCTTGCATGCGACGTCGCCGGGGAAGCTCAATACGACGCACCCCTGCACGTCGCCGGACAGGCCGATGATGCCCGACACTTCTGCCGACACCAGGTCGGCCGTCTTGAGTATCGGCTTGCCGACCTTGACCTTCGTGTTCAACATCGTCTCGAAGACGTTGGTAATCGCCGAAATAAAAGGATTGACAAATTTGACGTCCACGCCAATCTCCAATCGTTTGTCTGATAATCGTTCCGCTGCGCGTTGCCCCCGGGCGCGAGCCGCTTCAAGCACGGGACGCCGCCCTTGTTTCGGTTAAACCGCATGGGAACTGCAGAAGAAAGATCCTTCACGAAATTCCGGGAAGCGCACGGCCAAATCACGAGAGAAAAGGAGAGGAAATGGGTCAGGCTACTTTATTTGACGAGCAATTGGTGTAATTACGGATAGTTTCTGGTTTCAAAAGCAAGAAAAAGTAGCCTGACCCTTTTCTTCTATTCGACCCGGATCACCCGGCGGCCGTGGTCCGTCTGCCCGAACATGTCACGCGTGCGAACCTCGATGACATGGGGGCCCTTGGGCAGTTTGGCGGGCAGCTTGGCCGTCCACAGGTGTGGTGAATTGAACTTGCGCCATATCCGGCGACCGTTCGGTGGGGTGGCGCTTTGTTCCGCTTTCTTCAGCGCGGCCCAGTACGCGCCAGATCGCTCGACACGCTCCATGGGCGTCCAATGTTTCGTGTCACCGACGCGCATTTCGACGACGGACCGTTCCGATCCGGCATAGACGTTCGCGAGCACTTCGGTTGAACCGGTCTCGGATGCCTTGATGCTGCTCGGGGCGAAGATCGACATCTGATCGTCGGCGGGCCGGCGGGCGGCCTTGAAGCGAATCGAATACTCGTGGCCGTTGAACGTGATGATGGAATATCCGTTGGGGGCTCCGCATCGCATCATCGTGTGCGGAATGCCGAACTCGTCCGGGGCACCGGACCACCAGGACCCGCAGGCGGTCGCATTGACGAGGTGGTGGTGCGGCTCGGCGCCGTGCCAGCCGTCGTCGGCATCCAGGAAGAAGTGCTGCTGAAAATGCCAATGGCCCGAAATCGAGAAGACGTGGGGACGGTCCTTCAACAAGTCGAACAGCCTCGCCCGGTCAGTCACCTCGACGATCGGGATGTGCATCATCAGCACCACGAGCGCGTCCTTCGCCACGTGTTTCAAGTCGTTTTCTACAAAGGTCAAATGCCGGGCGAGTTCGCCATGATAGGTGCGTCGCCGGCGTTGCTTCTTGCCGTCCTTCTCGATGGTGACGTCGCCGTCGTACATGACGTCGTCCAGCGCGATGAAGTGCACCGGCCCCCAGTCGAAACTGAATGTCGCCGGGCCGTAGACGCGGTTCCAGGTTTCGTTGGCAAGCTCGTCCGATTTCACGTCGTAGTTTTCGTCGTGATTGCCGAGGACGTTGTACCAGGGAATGCCGACGGTGCTCATCACGGCGTTGTAGGGTGCGTACAGGTCGAGGTTGTCGTACACAACGTCGCCAAGCGATACGCCGAATGCTGCATCCACGCCGATCAACTCGCTCACCACGTCACGGGCGAGGTAGTCGATCTCCTTGATGTTGCGCGGCTGCGGGTCGCCGAAGAAGACGACGTCGAACGCGTCGGGTTCAGGACTGGGAACAAGTGGAAAGTCGACCGACTTCGGCAGCGGCCCGGTCGGCTCGACGCCGCGATACATCAGGCCCTTGGGCGATCCATCGGGCCGGCGAACATAGTAGAACCGCGGAATATTGAGCTTGTCGATGGGTGGCCTGTACCCACGCGGCTTGATGACGAAGATGATATCGTCATCGTCGAGGGGCAGTTCGTAACGGCCCTGCTTGTCGGTCGGCACGACATCGCGGCCGTTTGACACGCGAACGCCGGGCAGCGTCGGTTCGTCGGCATCCCGGACGCCGTCGGCGTCGCGATCCTCGAATACGATGCCGCGGACGACGTCGCCCGCCCGTGCCGCGGCCGTTACGACGCACAATACAAGCACAAGTGCCACGCCTCGTAGAATCAACGATCTCGCCCCAACGGTATTAAGCTTCATGACGGAAATCTCCATTGGCTGTCCACTCCTTCGCGTCGGCATTGTATCGACGGTCGCCATTCCTGTCCGTCGCCATCAGACGCAATGCGGTACAGGTGTGCTTTGGGTGCCACGGGCGGCTTGACCGCCCGTGCCTACACTGGCAGCAAGCTGCCAGTGGCACCCGTTGATCAAAGTGAACTACTATCCCCAATTCAAACTTTACCAATACTCGCAATCCGGCATGCACTACCCCGTGTGCCACGTCCTGGATAGAATACGCTCGACATGACACAAAGCATGAAGGCCGAAGGAATCACGAAGGACTATCCCACGCGTAGTGGTGCGCTGTCTGTCCTGCGCGGGGCTTCGCTGACGATGGACGCGGGAGACGCGGCGGCGATCATGGGACCGTCGGGTTCCGGTAAAAGCACGCTGTTGAATATCCTCGGCACGATCGAAACGCCCACGGCCGGGACCGTCACCATCGACGGTTGCGATCCGTTCGGGCTGTCCGAAGGCGAGTTGGCGGAATTCCGTAATCGACGGATCGGGTTCATCTTCCAGGAGCATCATCTGCTGCCGCAGTGTTCCGTATTGGAGAACGTGTTGCTGCCTACGCTGGCGAGAAAGCTGTCAGCGGTCAGCCATCAACGGCCGGCCATCAGCGGTCAGCCATCAGGCGAGGAAACGGCGTGTGGCGATGCGGCGGGACTGTTGGACCGGGCGCAGCGGTTGCTCGAACACGTGGGCTTGGCGGATCGGCTCGATCATCGGCCGGCGGAATTGTCCGGCGGCGAACGGCAACGCGTGGCCGTCGCGAGGTCGCTGATCAATCAGCCGCTCGTCGTGCTGGCCGACGAGCCGACCGGAAACCTCGATCGGGCCACGGCGGAGACAGTTGCGGCCTTGATCCTGGAACTGCACCGCGAGGAGAACACCATCCTCCTCGTCGTGACGCACAGTGCAGACCTCGCCGACGCCTTCGAGAAGCGATACGAACTGGTGGACGGAAAACTGACGGCACTATGAAGCACAGTTACGCGGGCGATCGGCGAGCACGACCGGCCGGTGGCACGGACAAGCGGGTGACGACGAGGTGACGTTGGTTCAGAGCCGGGGCGTGTCGCCCCGGACCGGCTCGACACGAGCCGGCTCTGATGCTCGGCACGAGCCGGTTCCGCGGGCGAACAACGAACAACGAACGACGAACAACCATTGCGACGACGAACCTACTATCGTAGCAGCCTTGCCTACCATTGGCGATCCAGCGTTGCCGTCGCCTTGGGCGTCGCCGTTGCGACGGCGACGCTGACGGGCGCTCTTCTGGTCGGCGACTCGATGCGCGGCAGCCTGCGCGACCTGGCCCTGCGCAGGCTGGGGCCGGTCGATCATGCCATGGTGGCCCGACGTTTCTTCCGGGAGCAACTCGCCACGGAGATCGCCGCCGACGCGGAATTCACGTCTCGCTTCGATCGGGCTTGTCCCGCGGTGCTGGTATCGGGCAGCGCAAACCACGCCGACACCCGCGCCCGCGTGAATCGCATCAACGTGCTGGGCGTGGATGATCGATTCTGGTCGCTTGCCGGATCGACCGATGCCGTCAAGGCGTCGGCATCCGACCGCACCGTCACGCTGAACGAGCCGCTGGCCATCGAACTCGGCGCGAAGGCCGGCGACGACATCCTGCTTCGTCTCGAGAAACACAGGACCGTGCCTGTCGAGACGCTGCTCGGCCGACCGGACGACGCGACGCAGACCGTACGATTATCCGTCGACCGGGTGCTGCCTACCGACGGCCTCGGTGGATTCGCCGTCAGGCAAACGCAGGCCGTGCCGCGCAACGCATTTGTGCCGCTGGCCGTGCTGCAACGGGCCATGAAGCAACAAGGCCGCGTCAACGCCATTCTCGTTACGGGCAGCGGTGGCTCGGCCGATCCCGACTCGGCGGCGGCGGGCAACGACGTCTTGCAGTCGCTGCTGACCGCAAAGGTCAACCTCGATGATTTCAACCTGCATGTGCGAGCCGACCAGGATTACCGATGCGTCTCGCTCGAATCGAATCGGCTGCTGATCGAGCCGGTGGTCGAGGCGGAAGCCATAGCAGCGGCGCAGGCGATCGGCGCGCCCACCACGGCCATTCTGACCTATCTTGCCAACTCGATGACCCGGCTTGAATCGCTACCGACGTCGCGCGATGCCGGCCAAGGCGAAACAGATGCCGCGAATGCGATCACCCAGGCATCCGCCAGTCAGGAAACGGCTGCGAGCAATCAGCCGACGATTCCCTATTCGACCGTTAGCGCCGTTGACGCCACGGCAATGCAGTCCGGCAACCGCTTCCTGTTGGCGGACGGCACGCCCGCGCCTGCGCTGGGCCGCGACGACATCCTGCTGAACGGCTGGGCGGCGGCCAACCTCGGCGCCCGGGTCGGCGATCGCATCCGGCTTGCGTACTACGTCACGCGCCCGTTCGGCCGGCTGGAAACAGTAGAATCGGCGTTCACGCTGCGCGGTATCGTGCAGATGTTGGGTTGGGCGGCTGATGCAGGCATGACCCCGCGGTATGAAGGCATCACCGACGTAAAAAACCTGTCAGACTGGGATCCGCCGTTCCCGATCGATATGGCCGCCATTCGCGAGGCGGACGAACGCTACTGGGACGAATACGGGGCCACACCGAAGGCGTTCGTGTCCTTGACGACCGGCCGGGAACTGTGGGCCGGGGCGGACGCCCGATTCGGCCGTTCAACTGCCGTGCGAATCGAACCCGCCGACGGGCTGAGCCTCGACGAAACCACCGCAGCCTTCGAGCGAAGGCTGCTCGATCGCCTGGCCCCGGCACAACTCGGTCTGTCGTTTGAGCCTGTCCGGCAACAAGCGCTCGCGTCCAGCCGCGGCGGCACTGACTTCGGCGGGCTTTTCATCGGAATGAGCTTCTTCCTGATCATCGCGGCGGCGCTGCTCGTGGCGATCCTGTTTCGCCTCGGCGTCGAGCGACGGTCACGGGAAATCGGAACGTTGTTGGCGGTCGGCTTCTCGGCCCGGCAGGTCGCGCGGATGCTGCTGGCACAGGGCGCGCTTGTCGCGGCACTCGGCACCGCGGTCGGCCTCGTCGGCGCGTCGGGCTACGCCTGGTTGATGTTGGCGGGGTTGCGGTCATGGTGGGCCGGTGCGGTCAATGCACCATTCCTGCAATTGCACACCTCGCCGACGAGCTTTGCTATCGGCTTCGTCGCGAGTTTCACGGTCGCGATGCTGTCGGTGGCGTGGGCAATCCGCGGGTTGAGCCGGATGTCGCCCCGCGCGCTGTTGGCCGGCGTCGTCCAGTCCGGCCGCGCAGCCGCCACGCGGCGAGGCGCCCGGGTTTCGGTGGGCGTCACCGTTGGATCATTGCTGATCGGCGGCGTACTGCTGGCCCTGTCGGCATGGACGGACACGATGCCGACGACCGGCGCGTTTTTCGGCGGCGGCGCGGCGGTGCTCGTTGCGTGTCTCGGCGGGCTGTGGATCTGGACGGGTACCGGGCGGCACGAGTTGATCGCCCGGCCTGGGCCGGGCGCGCTGGTCCGATTGGGAATCCGAAACGCTACGAGAAATCGTGGACGCAGCCTCCTGACCACCGGCTTGATCGCGTCAGCGACATTCGTCATCGTGGCGGTGGGCGCCAACCGGCACGGCGTCCACATCGATTCACTATCGCAGACATCCCCAACCGGTGGCTTCCTGTTGATGGCCGAGGCCGCCGTACCGATCCAGCACGACCTGAACACGCCGTCCGGCCGCGAATCGCTCAACCTCGAACACGCAACGACAAGCCTGCTGGGCTCCGTAACGGTCGTACCGTTCCGGCTCAAACCGGGCGATGACGCCAGTTGCTTGAACCTGTACAAGGTCCGGCAGCCCCGCATCCTCGGGGCGACGACGGACATGATCGAACGCGGCGGATTCACCTTCAGCGCGTCCCAGGCGGAGACGGACGAGCAACGGGAGAATCCGTGGATCCTGTTGCATAAGACCTTCGACGACGGTGCGGTGCCCGCCATCGGCGACTACAACACGCTCAAGTGGTTGCTGAAAGTCGGGCTCGGTCAGGATCTGATCGACGACGACGAACTCGGCAATCCCGTGCATCTGCGAATGGTCGGGATGCTCGCGGGCAGCGTCCTTCAAGGCGAGCTCGTCATCGCCGAGGATCGATTCGTCCGGATGTTCCCGTCCATTGCGGGGCACGGCTTCTTCCTGATCGAGTCGCCCCCGTCCGATGCAAGCCGACTTCGCCTGGCGTTGGAGCGCGACCTGAACATCTACGGCTTCGACGTGGAATCGACCAATGACGCCCTCGCGAAATACATGGCCGTCGAAAACACGTACATCTCGACATTCCAAACGCTCGGCGGGCTGGGCCTTCTACTGGGCACACTCGGTCTGGGGGCGGTGATGCTGCGAAACGTGCTGGAACGTCGCGGCGAACTGGCGCTGCTCAGGGCCGTCGGCTATCGATGGTCGGCCCTGGCCTGGGTGGTGCTGACGGAGAACGCGATGCTGCTCGTATGGGGCCTGCTGGCGGGTAGCGTATCGGCGCTGCTTGCCGTTGCGCCACACGCGACGTCCAGCCCCGGTGACATACCGTGGCTGTCGTTGGGGGCCACATTGGCGGCCGTTCTGATTGTCGGCATGCTCGCGGGGATCGTGGCGTTGACGGTCGTCGTTCGCGCGCCGCTGTTGCCGGCCCTGCGCAGCGAGTAGCGGCCGTAGTAGCGTCGGCCCCCTGTGGCCGACGTGTTTGCAGGTAGAAGCTTCCGTGTAAGCCCCGTCGGCCACAGGGGACCGGCGCTACGTGCCTCGCACGTCACCTATTTCCGCATATCGATACAAACGATTTTTTCCATGTCTCGCGCATAGAGACGACCACTTGACAGGACGGGAACCGTCCAGCACCGCCCGCTGAGAATGCGTGCCTTTGCGGTCGGATCGAATTCTTCCGGCGTGGCCTTGGCGATTTGAAGTTGGCCCTTTCCGGTCAGCAGGATCAAATGCCCGTCCGCAAGCACGATGGTGCCGTGCTTGATGCGGCGCTTTCGCCACTTGCGCTCGCCCGTTTGAAAGTCCACGCACTTCAGCGACTTCTGATCGCTCGTGTACAGCTTGCCTTCATACAAGATGGGCGTCTGGAACTTGCTCAGCAGAATCTTGCTGCGCCAGACCTCCTCGGCCGACAGTCCATCGCCGCTCGCGCTCAGCTTGTACAGGCCGCAGCCCGTGTTGTAGCCCGATGCGAGAAACAAATGCCCGTCGTGGAAGATCGGCGTTGCCGCGTTGACGTGCCAGTCTGTCTCCCAGGGCATGCTCCAGACCTGCTTGCCGGTTTCGAGTTCCACGATGATCGCATTGCGCGCCATGAAGCCGCACACGTACCGCTTGCCGTTGAACGTGAACGGATAGGGCGTGGCATACCCCGGCTTGGCGTCGCCGTGCTTCCACACGGGCCTGCCGGTCTTCTTGTCCAACGCGAGCAGGGCGCCATCGGCCCGACCCGCCGAGACGATCGCAAGATCACCTTCGACCAGGACCGAGCCGCTGTATCCCCAGGACGGCCGGTTGTCGAATTTGCGTGACCATGATTCCTTGCCCGTTTCGGCGTCAAAACAGACAAGCCGTCCATGCGCGCCGAGGATGAACACGCGGCCGTCGTCCACGGTCGGCGTCGCGCGCGTTCCGTCTCCTTCACCGTCGCTGTATCCGTCGCCGAAGGCCTGTTTCCAGATTTCCTTGCCGGTCTTGGCGTCAAGGCAGAACAGGACCTGCCGATCGTCCTGGGTGCCGCAGGTGTAGATGCGACCGCCGACGCAGGCCATCGAGCTGTACGACGGGCCGATGGCCCGTTCCCACAGAACCTTCGGCCCGGACTCGCCCCAACTCGTCACCAGGTCCTTCTCCGCGCTGATTCCGTCGTGATTCGGGCCTCGCCAGTGGGGCCAGTCGGCAGCGGAGGCCGCCGTCGAAAACAGAACAAATGCAGCCAAGGCACCAATGCACCGAGTCAAGATCGACATAATGATTCTCCTTTATGGGCCCCCACTATCGCCGGCTTCCAGTTCAAGCCTGCGAGCATACGCACTGACGCCCGCGACGACAACTTCCCGGCCGCGCTTCCGTCATGTCGCCCTACGCACTATCCTGTCCGCCCCGGATGTCGGCGATCGGCAGATATGGATCAGAGCCGGCTCGTGCCGAGCCGGTCCGGGGCGACACGCCCCGGCTCTGTTGGCAGTACGCCCCGGCTCTGATTGCATCGGCTTCTCAAACACGCTCCGAGCGCTGGCGTGAGAAGCTCCCGGGACCGACGTTTGTACCTCCAGTGGGAGGTCCCTGCGCTGTGACGACGATAACGACTCCCCAAGATCGGGTTCCCGTGTGGGACCTCGGCGAATCGACATTCCCAGACAATCGCAACGAGACGGAGGCAACCAATGACGTATCGAGCAAATCACGTATTCCGTGCGGTCCTGATGGTCGTGCTGGCCGGAATCATAACAGCGGGACAAGCGCTCGCCGAGCCGGTGTTGCTCGAGCGGAAGTTCAAACCGGGGCGCACCGCCTATGTTGAGACCAATGACCTCATCGTCCAGAAATCGAGCGGCCCCCGAGGAGATTCCGAGTACACGATCCGGCGGATTTACGGCCTCATGGAGAAAGTCGGATCGCCTACGGACGGGAAAATCCCGGTTGTATTCACATTCGACCGCGCGATGCAGACGTTAGAACACCCCTCCATTGGCGAGCTCTATTTCGATACGGATGATTCGAGCGACGAGGAGGCATCCCCTCAATTCGGCATCATGTTCAAGCCGCTGATGGGCTTGTCCATGACGATCGAGTTCGACGATGCGGGCGAGGTCGTCTCGTGCACCGGCATGGAGGCGATCGTCCGCAAGATCGACGAGGAGGCCGTCGGCGCGTCGTTTTGGGGGTACCTGAAGCGCGACCTCACGGACGAGCGGATGAGCGAGGACTGGGGGCGGAATCGACTTTTGTACCTGCCGAACAAGGAGGTTGCCGTCGGTGACACGTGGGACGTCACCACGAAGACCACCAGGCCACAGTTGGGCACGATTGTGACGAAGTTTCAGTGCAAGCTCGATCGCATCGGCGAGAAAGACGGGCGACAGGTCGCCGTGATTTCCTACACGACGAAGTCATCCCTCGAGGAAAACGACAAGGCAAGCGACGGCCCGAAGACGGAGCTGAGCGGCACCCGAACGGGAACGGCCACCTGCGACGTTGCCTTGGGAATGATCGTCGAGGACACGAGCGAGTCTTCGATTTCGATCAAGACTCCGTTGCCCGCCGGAGCCGGAGATTCGGAGGATGAGGACGAGGATGAGGACGCGGATAAGGACGAGGACAAGGGTCCGCAGTTTATGACGATCGACATCACGGTGCAGCATCAGCTCGTCGTGCTGAGTGAGAAGGAACGCAAGGGCCAAAAACTTGCCGCCGCGGAAAAGGCGAAGGCTCGCAAGTTGGCCGCGAAGAAGG
>JAUVGW010000319.1 GCA_030593565.1 Phycisphaerae bacterium
GCGTTCGCTGACCAACTCAACCCAGCCCGAAAAGTCGCATGACGGCCGGACCAAATACGGGGTGAAGCCCAATCAGAGGCCGGCCACTCGATCAAGCTGGACCCGTTTCAGGGGTGCAGGTCACAGGTCTTGAGGCTGACGGGCTACACGGCGCACAGGGCCAGCCCGCAATCGTCACACGTCAGGTATTCTTCGCGCCGGCGTGGCGGGCCTTGCGACGCAGCAAGCGAAGGGCCCATGCCTGGGCCGCGAGGATGCCCCCGAAGGCAAGCACGGGACCCGCATAGGCGATGGTCCCGAGCGGCTGCTCGAGGGTGAGGAAATACCAGGTCGAGACGGCCTTTTCCCCGCCGCGTTCGCCTTTCGAGCCGTCCCATTTGGCAAACGCCAGGGGAATGGTGCGGCCGGGCTCGAAAGCGAATTGCTCCTGCGCACGCGGAACCGAAATGACCACTGTCCAGCCGCCGTCCTTCCAAACGCCGGTGCCGACAGCGTCCTGGCCGTCGAGCCCGAACGATCCGATGGTGCCAAATCCTTCCGCCAGTAACTTTTCGACCGAGGTCCGCGCATGCAGCTCCGGGTTTGCCAAAAGGCTGCCTGACGCCCAGGAGGTATGGAAGGATTTGTCGGATTCTCCGCCGCTGCCGTAATCCGCCGACCCGGCGATTTCACCTGCCTCGCGCCCCGAAAATGGATACCAGTCCGCCGCCATGTTCGGGTTCTCCTCATCGACATCGCGGTCGTTGGAGAATTGCCAATCGGCCTTCCACTGGTAGATCGTCACCGGCTTGCCGGCCTCGCCCATGGCAAAATAAGGGATCCCATCGGCGGGGTTGGCGGGAAATTCTACGGCGACGGCATCGCGAAACGATGCGACCCCGCCGATCCTGGCGTCGCGCGCGGCATCGGCCCATCCCAGGCGAAAGGCGATCCTTTCCGCGTCGTAGAGGGCGCGAACCTTGACCGCCTTTGTCGAGGCCTCGTACGTGCGCGGTTTGACCACCGCCTGAGGCGCCATCGGCACCTCGAGGATGTCTGCGGTCCGCCACATGTCGTCGTCGGGGCCGTCCGGCACCCGATCCACCGGCCTGGCTATCAGCGACGCCTTTTGCTGGGCCGCGGCGAGTCGCGACAGCGGTCCCGCCAGCCAGGCGGCGCTGCCGCCCACCAGCGATGCCAGCAGAACTTTCCGGCGTGACCACTTCGTTGTATCTCCGTTCATGGCGATCCACCTTGTTCAGGGAATGCGGCGGGGTTGATCGCGGCACAGGTTTGGCACCCAGCGGCGTCTTCTTCGAACGATTGCTCTCGAATTGGCGTCGCTTCGGTTCCGAGCGCCACTGCTATCCGCTGGCCTTCGCCGCGCAGGAACGCTTGCAGAAGTTCCGCCACCAAGCCGTGCAAGCCGTGCCCGGCCTTGTGGCGAAGCCTGCCGGCAAAGCCCAGCGCCCAGCGACCGAGGTGCTGGCCAAGAAATGCCGATTGGGCATCGCGGCACAGGGCCAGTTTTTCCGCCGAGTGGCCGTGCGCCAAGGCATAGGCTTCCTTGACGCACAGAAACTGCATGAACTCCAATTCCACGCTGATGTGGTCCAGGCGATCCTTGAGATCCGGCGCGAGGTCGACCCCAAAGGCCCGATAGAACCCGGCGATGTCGGCCAGGCTTTGCGATTTTTCGAAAATATGCGCCTGCCCGTACTCGGTCTCGTAGGGCGGGCATTCCTTGGAAATGGTGTGCCCAAAGCACTGGAGGTACGACGCCTGCAAATGATCGGTTGTAAGCGTGTCCAGCACAGAACCTATCGCCTCGGCCACGGCCAAGCTGCCGCTGTCCCCGAGCACGTTGAGGCTGGCCTCGATCCGCGGCAAGAGCTCGCTCAGTCGGGCGCGAAGCGAAGCATCCGGATACCCGAACCCTAGGGCCAGGAACTGGTAAATGTTGCTGCGCGCGATCGGTACGATTTCAGCTTGTTCGGTCATGGATCGCCTCAACCTAAACCAAGTTGGAATGAACATCAGGGCGGATGAATATCGGCTCTTCTACCGAGACCCTGGCAACCTCTTTTCCGCTCTTGGAGAAGCCGATGATCGTGTCGTTGTACATCGACCATGTCCGGCCGTTCGCGGTCCTTTCGAAGACTTTCTCCCCTTCGATAATCTCGTAGCGGAACACGATCCGCTGCGTCGCCCGGAAAAGCTGGAGAACCGCCATCAGCTCCCGGGAGGGAAACGTGTAGGCTTCGAGCGCCACATCGACGCCGGGTCCGAACATCTGTCGCAGATACGGGCGCGGCGCCCAGCGCGGCGGGATGTAATAGCCGTTGGGTTCGGTGCCGAACTGGGGATAGAGCGGCAACGCGACCTTCGCCACCTTGATCAGAAAGTAGAGTGGATTCTGGCGATCTTCGGCCCACGCGCCGTCGTCTTCGAGGCGAACCAGCCCTTGCAGACGAATCTTGCCTACGCAAGCCGTCATGCACCGGGTCTCCATGGGTTCGCCCTCGGTAAGAGGGTCACCGCCTTCGATCCGAGGGTAGCAGGCGATACACTTCTCACTCACCCGCGTGTTCGCGCGGAACATCGGCTTCTTATAGGGACATTGCATCACGCATTTGCGGTAACCGCGGCAGCGCTTCTGGTCGATCAGCACGATGCCATCTTCGGGACGCTTGTAGATCGCGCCCCGCGGGCAGGCTGAAAGGCATGCGGGATAAGTGCAGTGATTGCAGATGCGCTGGAGATAGAAGAACCAGGTGTGGTGCGCGGGAAGGGCCGTCGATTCCAGGTTGAAGCTCTCTTTTTGATCGCGCGAACCGGTGGCCGTGTCCTCGTAGATATTCGGAAAGCGCCACTCGTCTTCGCTGGGTTCATAGCCTACCGCGACTTCCTCCCGCTTGTCGGCGTGCCGGGCGGCTTCAAACACGGTCATCCCTTCGTAGACGCCGTAGGGCTGTTGTTCCCCGTCACCCTGCCCGGGATCCCACACCGCCTGACGCCCCGCCTTCTGGTGCGCCTGATCCAGCATTTCCAGCAGCTTGATGTCCCAGCTCTGCGGATAACCGCCATAGGGCTTGGTCTCGACATTGTTCCACCACATGTATTCCTGGCCCTTGGAGAAGGTCCAAGTCGATTTGCAGGCCATGGTGCAGGTCTGGCAGGCGATGCAGCGGTTGATGTTGAAAACAAAGGCGAACTGCCACCGCGGGTGCTTCTCCTGGTACGGGTAATACATGTTCCGGCCGAGCTGCCAATTGTAGACTTTAGGCATCGGAAGCACCTCCATGCCAGCACCCTTGGCTCCACTTGTCGTGGACCCTCTTGATCAACGCCCGCGCGTAATCTTCTCCTTTGTCACGGTAGATCCGGTGCGTTGTCTGGAAGAATGGCCGGGTAAAAAGCGCCATCAACTGCCGTTCGTTCCAGCCGAGGAGCATGTACTCTTCGACCAGGCATTCGGCCATCTGGTCGATGTTGCCTTCAGGCAGGCCCACTCCCACGAGTTCCATGGGGTCTCCGGGTTCGGTGTGTTTCATCCTTTGTCCCTCACCTTGGTGACACCGCCCTTCAGATATCTGTCCATGAAGCTGCTCTCGTCAGCGGGCGAACGGCCTGTGGTCGCCGGCGCCCAGACGCCTTTTCCGTCCATACCTCCGGCTTCTGCTTTCTCGATCCGGATCAGGGTCTCCTTGGGCACCGTGTTGATGGCGTGGTTGTCAGCCTCGAAACCGAAAATGAAAGCGGTCTTGGCCTTGGCCTTGTGGAACAGGTTGTCGGTCTGATGCATGGGCATGAGGAAGCTTCGGGTGATGCTCTGCTGCGAGCCATAACGGAAACTGGATTGATAACCGGTGTCGGCCGACAGGGCCCGGCCATCGCCACGGGTCTCGTGGGCGACCACGCTACGCTCGGTGGCAATGAACGAAGCGTGTTTCATCATCGTGAAGTGGTAGGGATAGGCCGGGTTGTACTTCACCCTGATCTTGAGCCGCGAAACCTTGTAGAAGGAGTCGTCGTTCTGCCAGCCGACATAAGGCCGGTCGATGGGATTGGCGTCGACATATACATAGTCGCCGTCGTTGATGCCCAGGTCCTTGGCCGCTTGAGGGTTCATGTGGACCTGCCATTCGCCGACCCCGGGCGCGCGTTTGTCCTTGCGGTAAGGGTCGCCAAAATTGTTGCTCCAGATGAAATTCCAGTCGGTCACCGTCCATTGGGAATGGACCGTATGGCGCGACTTGGGCGTGGAGCAGAGGAAACGATAGCCATCTCGCCACAGCGGGTTCTGGGTTTTCTTCACCTCAGACCAGGCCATCTTGTTGTTGGCGACAGTGCGAATGTCCGCGTCCTGCACTTCCTTCAGGAGCATTTCGGCGGTGAAGCCGTAATTCTTGGGGCGGATGTAAGGGTTGCTCGAGACGATGACGTTGGGCAGGTAGGGCGTCGCCTCGGGTGCCTCGCGATGGACGGCGAAATTCTCGCCATGCTCCAAAGCCTCGGGAATGTCGCAATAGGAGTGCAGCCTGCCGCTATCGGTGGCGAAGGGGGCGCTCTCGTAGATCTGCTCCCAGAAGGGGATTCTGGGATAGGTGCGGAATAACATCAATGCGCCGCCGGGCACGCCGTACTTCCCCGCCATGATGTCCTTGACCGTATAGCCGTGCATGGTCGACGACGTGTGCATCAGTCGGTCGATATAGACCTCTTCTTTTCCTTCGAGGGCGAACTTCCAGTAGTCGGTGAAACGCTTGTCATCGAGGAGCTCGGCCAGCTTCTCGGCTACCCCGGTCATGATGCGGAGGTCGTCGCGGTTGTCGTAAAGCGGCTTGATCCCGTTCCGTCCCCAGATCTGGAGAAACGGGTTGGAGCAGGAATTGGTGATCTCCAGGGCCTGGAACTCGATCCAGCTGTTCGCCGGCAGAACGACATCGGAGTATTCGCACGATGCGGTCATCTCGATGTCTTGGGTGACGATCATATCGATCTTCGGATTGATGTTCTTGATCAGGTGATAGGCCCACTTGGCGTTGTTGATCAGGTTGACGTTGGTGGTCCAGATCACCTTGGTGGGCGTGGGGAGATGGGTCTTGCCCGTGAACACCTTGCGGCCCTGTTCGGGCGTATCGACGATGAGAATACGATCACCATGGGCCCAATAACCGACTTCCTCGCCGCGGGCATAGGCGTGGACATGTTTTTCGGTGATGCGCTGATCGGCGTCGAGAAGGGGGTTGAAGGGATCCTCGGCCACCCAACTCTTGAAGCCCGGGCCCGACCATTTGGAGCCCTGGAAGTTGGCCGCCTTGTAATTGCCCGCCCAGGTGTGAGCGCCGCCGCCTGGGATGCCGATACTGCCGATCAGCATCAGCGGCAGGTAGGTGGCGCGGTTGTGTAGCGTGGCGTGGAAGTAGTGGTTGATGCCTTCGCCACAGTGGATGGAGACGGGATAGGCTTCCCTGGGCTTGCCCACGAAGTCGGGATCCCAGAAGCGCCGCCCGAAATCCTTGGCCAGCCGCTCAACCAGTTCCTTTGGCACGCCGCTGATTTCGTGGACGGCATCCAGGTCGTAGTCCCTGAGATGCACCTTGTGCATCTCCCACAGGGTCATCGCCTCAACCTCGGTCCCGTCGACCAGCGTCACCTTGCCCGTCCAGGTCAAGGCGGGGTCCAGGCCTTTGGCGTCGAGTTTATCTCCCACATCTTCTCTGGTGATCGCTTTGAGTCCTCGGGACTGCCGGTCGTAGATCATGAAATCGCCGATCCGCTCCCGCTGTTCCGCCGTCAGTCCTTGGACCGTGAAGCTGGGTCCCTGAGAGATGTCCTGATTTTGATATCCCGGGAACACCTCATGCGGCTGCAGCCGTTTCAGGGTGTCGGTACGGACCAGAAGCGGGAAATCGGTGAACTGCTTGACGAAGGGCTCGTCGTACCACCCCTTTTCCATGAGAATTTTGGTAACGCCGAGGAAGATGGAGGTATCCGATAGACCCGGACGTACCGACATCCAATAATCCGCCTTGGTGGCGGGTGGGTTGTATTCCGTTGCGATGACCACGATCCTGGCGCCGCGCTCC
>JAUVGW010000112.1 GCA_030593565.1 Phycisphaerae bacterium
GGGGGTCTGCCGCTACATCCGCCATTCTTGCGATTGCCCTGCGGCCGACGCCCCTGTCGGCCGCCGGAAACCGTTGGCCTTCAACGTTCGACACGGGAGTTGGACGCTACGTTTTCTCCGAAACTGCTCTAGTCTTGGGGATTTTCGGGCGTTGCTGCGTCAGTCGCTTCGGCTGGGCCGTTCGGCGGTATGTCCAGCACATGCCAGCTTGCGTCAGCGTCGACGTGGTCCCAAAACCGATCGAAGCCGCCATCCTCGAACTGGCACCGTATGATGGCGAAGGCGTACTGGCCTAGCGTCAGGACCACCGCGCCGCCTTCCGCGCGTTTCAGGATTTTTCGGACGCCGCGCTGAAGGCGGACAGCCACATCGACCACGGCCTCGCCCTCCGGCGGCTCGATCGACGTGGGTGAGCTGCGCCACTGCCTGTAAACCTTGCTGAATCGTTCGCGGAATTCCTCCTTCGTCAGGCCTTCCCAGTGGCCCAGATCCATCTCCCGCAGGTCCTTTGCAGTCTTGGCTTTCAAGCGAAGTTCGTTGGCGATGATCGTCGCAGTTTGCTTGGTTGCTTTTTCGGGGCCGCCATGTACCGCGCTGGGCCGGTACGAGGCGATGGCCTCGCCAAAGGCAACGGCCTGGCGGTGCCCCTGCTCGTTGAGCGGCAGGTCGGTGTCGCCGGCCAATCGGCCCTGCGCCTTCCAATCGGTCTGGGCTGTCGGAACGAGGATCAGTTGGGTCATGCTCATCGTTGCTCGTTCATTCCCCTTTCATCGTCCGTCGAGAAATCCTGCGAGGAATAGCTCTGATCGCCCGATCCGTTCATGTCCGGCCAAGCTCGTCGTCCGTGGATCACGCGTGGCACCCCCCCGCCATTCTAGCGAGTTTCGGCAAACCTGCCTACTCGTCGTCCAGAATCTCGATCGTAGCAAACGGCTTGCCCTCGAGGAATTCCAGGCTTGCTCCGCCGCCGGTCGAGATGTGGGTCATCACGTCCGCCACCCCGGCGGCCTCGACCGCGGCTGCGGAGTCGCCGCCGCCGATGATGGTCGTCGCGCCGTTTCTTGTCGCCTCCGCCAGCGCCTCGGCGACGGCCTTCGTTCCCAGGTCGAACGGCGGCGTCTCGAAGACGCCCATCGGGCCGTTCCATACGACCGTCTTCGCCGTCGAGATCGTGTCGCGGTAGGCGGCGATCGTGGCAGGCCCGATATCGAGGCCCATCAAGCCTACGCCGATCCCGTCCGTCGCGGTTGTCGTTTCGACGTTCGCCTCGATCGCCTTGGCGCAGATGCTGTCGGTCGGCAGGTGAATCTTGCCCTTGGCCTTGTCCAGCAGCAAGCGCGCCAGGTCGAGCTTGTCACGCTCGCACAGGCTGCCGCCAACCTCGGCGCCCTTGGCGGCGAAGAACGTATAGGCCATGCCGCCGCCGATCAGGATCGCATCGACCTTCGGCAGCAGGTTCTCGATGACGCCGATCTTGTCGCTCACCTTCGCCCCGCCGAGGATCGCGACGAACGGCCGTCGCGGTTCGGCCAGTGCCTGCCCGAGAAATCGGAGTTCCTTCTGGACGAGGTGGCCGCAGACGCGCTTTCCCGGACCGAGTGTCGCCGGGACGTCGTACATGCTGACATGTTTGCGGTGGCACGTACCGAAGGCGTTGTTGCAGTACAGGTCCGCGTGTTTGGCCAAGGCCGATGCAAAGGCGTCGATCGCGGCCACCTGTTCGGTGGTCGGTTTCTTGTCGGGGTTTTTCTTCGCCTTGTCGATCAGGTTTTCTTCGGCGTGGAAGCGGAGGTTCTCAAGGAGCAGTACGCCCCCCGGTTCCACCGCCGCGACCGCCCGGTCCGCTTCATCGCTGATGCACTCGCCGGCAAACGCCACCGGCTGATCGAGCAGTTCGCCGAGGCGGGCCGCCACGGGCCGCAGGCTCATGGCGGCGTTGTGTTGCCCCTTCGGCCTGCCCAGGTGGCTCATCAGGATCAACTTGCCGCCGCGGTCGATGACCGATCGAATCGACTCCAAGGTCATGACGATGCGCCGGTCGTCGCCGATCTGGCCGCCATCGAGCGGGACATTGAAGTCCACGCGCATCAGAACGCGTTGGCCGTTGACATCTGCCTGGTCAATCGTCTTCTTCGCCATTGGGTGGCTCCTCGATCATCATGGTCTCGCGCAGCGCCTGGTGAAGCCGGAATCCGTTGGGTCCCGGATCGTCGCTCCGCACGTTGTCACCCAGGCCCACGGGATCAATGTCTCCGAAATCGCGGTCCGGTCCCGCCGAGACAAAGACCGGCCGATCGTTGTTTGCCCTCACCCACGGAGAATCAGACGCCGGTGAGAAGTAGAGCAGCGGCGTGCCCCACGGATCCACCAACGTCCGTTTGCCGCGCTCGCGCCACACTGATATCGGCAAGGCTTCGAGAATCGGTCGCGTTCGGTCGTGGTCCAACAGGGTGATCGTGGCATCAGCGGCCGAGTTCGGCCCGTGCGACGACGGGTAGCAATTCGTCGCCCGGTGATAGCGGATCAGCGCCCTATCAAGGTCGGCGAGCAGCCGCACGGCGAGGTCCCGTCTCGCCTCTTGTTGCGCGCCGCTCAGCCAGCCGTTCAACAGGAACAACCCGGCCCCGACGATGAACACCACCACCAGCATCTCGATCAAGGTCATCGCGGCAACGCGCGACCCGGTCGGATGCGCGTTCAGATCGGTCGCCGTTATCCCGGATGCCCGGATTGTTCTGGCCATGGAGGCGATGGTACGTCATTGCCCCGATGGGTCAAGGGACAGCGTAGCACCGGATACCGGTGGCCGCGAGGATTCAATCGCCCCACTGGTATCGGACCCGCATGTCGATACGGCCATCCACCTTGCATTCCTGCACTATAGCTTCGATAATTCGATAAGGGATCAGGGGGATTCCAGGCTTGTCAGGGACCCTCCCAGACGGACGGGCGCCCGGAGAACTCGCCATGGCCATCGCCGTCAAATGCCGGTGCGGCAAGAAATTCAAAGTCAAGGACCATATGGCCGGCAAGGCGGTCCGGTGCCCGACGTGTAAGGGGCCGCTCCGTATTCCAGCCGGAGATGCGGATTCCGCGGCGGCCGGCAAGTCCGCACGTGGCGCGGGCAAGGACGAGGGCTCCATGGCCCTCGATGGCGACAAGAAGGCGCCGCCTCCCAGCGCCGAAGAAGAAGCCGCCATCTCCGAGAAGCGCAATAAGCTCATTGCCAGCTATGATCAGGCTGCCGGCAGGCGCAAGGGCAAGACGAAGACCGGCGAGATCACGGCGGGCAAGAAGAAAAAGGCCACGGCCTTCATGAAGTTCTGCGACGGGTGCGGTGTGGTCTGCTCCACGTTGATCTTCAAGTACATTTTCATCGTCGTGATGCTTTCCGGCGGCGTGCTCGGCAGCATCTTTGGCGTTCGTTGTGCGTCGAACTACGTACAGAAGGAGTCGGGGCCGAGCGCGCCGAAGGAGGTGCGCATCGCCGTGCTTTTCGAGAAGGTGGAAGCGGCCCTCGAAGCCAAGCAGTGGGGGAAGGCGCGAGACGCCTTAGGCGAGATTCTCCTCATCGAGCCCCGCAAAGAAGTCCATCGCAAATATCGCGAACTCAAGAAACGGCTCGATGAGGAAAGCGAGAGAGACGGGAGATGATTTCTTGGGGTTAGGGTTCAGGATCTAGGGTTCAGTGGTCACGGTCAAGCGTGCAGACTGGAGACCCTGGATCCTGGACCCTAACAGCCTGTGGCAAAAATAATGTAGCGGCCGACCCCCGTGTCGGCCGATCCCGTGAGCGGCGGTTTTACCGTACTCTACGGCCGACACGGGGGTCGGCCGCTACAGTCCATGGGTGCAGCCGAGTTTTGCCACGGGCTGCTAAACCCTGGGTACTGGTACAGTTTGAATTGGGGAGCATCGGCCTCTGGCCGGTACGTAGGTTGAAAACGAGGATTTCGTACCGGCGGGACGCCGATGCTCCCCAAACGCTACCAGTACCAAACCCTGGACGCTCCATTGCAGACCGCCCGTTCGGTCCATAGCATATGCCGCCATGAACAAGACATGCATCCGGCGACGTGATCGGTGCCGCGGTCGCCTTGCGATGGGACTCCCCGTGGCGCTGTGGGCCCTGGCATTCGTGTACGGCTGTCATGGCAGCGGCCGGTCCGGCCTGGAGACGGTCGCGTTCACCAGCGAGGACTGGTCTTTTGGCAGGGCCGAAGGCGTCAAGCTCACGACCGACCACTACGCCCTGCACACCACGTGTTCATCGAAGCCGCTTCTCGACGCCATGCCCGGCTTCCTCGAAAGCTGCTGGCAGGCGTACGCCAAGGTGCTGCCAAACGAGACCACGCTCGACGCCCCACTCCGGGCGTACCTTTTCAGAAAGCGCTGGGAATGGGAACGTTTCACTGAGAAGTTCGCCCCTTCCAGATCGGAAGTTTACAAGCGCATCCGGTCCGGCGGCTACTCCGAACGCGGCGTGACTGTCTCACATTACAGTTCGCGCAGGGCCACGCTTTCGGTCATGGCGCACGAGGGGCTTCATCAGTACATCGAGGTGACTCGCGGCAGGAGAGTGCCGGCCTGGCTGAACGAGGGGCTCGCCTGCTACTTCGAAGCCTTCGACCTCGACGCGAACAACCGGCCGGTCTTTCAGCCGACACTGAACACACTGCGGCGGCGGAGCCTGCGTGAAGCGGTCGTACACCACCGGCTCATACCACTCAAGGAGATTCTGAGCACGCACGCCGGCCACGCCATCCAGAAGCGCGGCAACCATGTCCGCAGCTACTACTCTCAAGTATGGTCGCTCGTGTTGTTCCTGATTCGGCCCGACCGCGACAATTCGTACGGCCCGGGGTTCACCCAACTCCTGGATGAACTCGGCACCGAGGCCATGGACGGGCGAGCCCGCGCGTGGCTCGCCGCCGACGCGAGCGGTGGCGACATGGCGTATGGCGAGGCCGTCTTCCGCGCGTACGTCACTGACGATCTCGAAGGCTTTCAAGCCGATTACGAAGCCTACTTGTGTAAGTTGCTGAAGCTGGAGTCGTAGAACTTGTTGTGAAGAAGGGTTTAGGGTTTAGGGTTTAGGGGGCGCGGTGAAGGACGCAGCCTGGAAACCCTGTACCCTGTAGCGGATTAAATGAAACTGTAGCGTCCGACCCCCGTGTCGGACGTGGAAGGCTATCGACGCTCTCGGCCGACAGGGGCGTCGGCCGCTACGTTTGGAATGGACCCGCCCTAGACCCTGGACCCTAACCCCTGTACCCTAGACCCTAATCTCTGGAATCGTAATCCTTGGCTCGCAAGACCACGACACGCCGCCGTTCGACCGACCGTTCCGTCGGGACTTACCAGAGCCCGCTGGTCATGCGCAACGCTTCGCGTGAGATGTGCGAGATTTTCTCGCCCCATCGCCGTGCGCTTACGTGGCGACGCGTTTGGCTCGCGCTGGCCGAGGCGCAGCACGAACTGGGCCTGCCGATCAAGGCCGCCCAGCTTCGCGCGTTGAAGGCCGGGATAGAAGACATCGATCTCAAGGCAGTGGCCAGGTATGAAAAACGCCTACGCCACGATGTGATGGCCCACCTACACGCCTTCGCCGACCTCGCGCCGAAGGCCCGCGGCATCCTGCACCTCGGCGCGACGAGCATGGACATTGTCGATAATGCGGACCTCATCTTGATGCGAGATGCGTTGGAACTGATACGGCAATGGCTCATCACGGCGATCGACGCCTTGGCGAAACAGGCCCGGAAGCACCGCAAGCTGCCCTGCCTCGGATTCACGCACTATCAGCCCGCGCAGCCGACCACGGCCGGTAAGCGAATCGCCCTGTGGTGCTGGGATTTCGTGCGCGACCTCGACGAGATCGACGCCCGCATCACGGGCCTGCGCTTTCGCGGTATCCGCGGCGCGACCGGCACGCAAGCCGGTTTTCTCAAGTTGTTCGACGGGAACGCGGCGAAGGTCCGGCGCCTTGAAAGCCGCGTGGCTGTCAAGCTCGGCTTCAAGACCTGTGAGCCGATCACCGGGCAGACCTACTCCCGCAAGATCGACGCCCAGGTCGTTGCGGCCCTCGCCAACATCGCAACGAGCGTCCACAAGCTCGCCAACGACATTCGCTTGCTGGCCAACTTGAAGGAGTTCGAGGAGCCGTTCGGCAAGGAACAGGTCGGCAGCTCCGCCATGGCCTACAAACGAAACCCGATGCTCTGCGAGCGTGCCACGGGCCTAGCACGTTTTGTCATTGGCCTGGCTCAGTCGGCGTTCCAGAATGCCGCCGAACAGTGGCTTGAGCGAACGCTCGACGATTCGTCCAACAAGCGGCTACTGATTCCCGAGACATTCCTCGCGACCGACGGCATTCTGCAAATCGTCGCTCACGTGGCCGACGGGCTCGTCGTGTATCCGAAGGTGATGCGGGCAAGGCTTGCGGCGGAGTTGCCGTTCATGGCCTCGGAGGACATCCTGATGGCCGCGGCCACGACCGGAGGCGACCGACAGGCCTTGCACGAGCGCATCCGCGTGCATTCGCAGGCCGCCGCCGCCGAGGTCAAGCAGCACGGCCGGCCGAACGACTTGCTGGACCGGCTGCGCTCGGACCCCGCCTTCGCGAAAGTGCCGATCGCTCGCCTGGTGAAGCCCGAGGCCTTCGTCGGCCTCGCCCCGCAGCAGGTGGACGACTTCCTGAAAAACGTCGTCGCGCCGCTAAAGCGACGCCATCGAAAGACACCCAGACGCCAACCGGAGATCAACGTATGACCTTGCAGGAACTCGCCGAACGCATCCGCGCCGCCGCCTATCTCGAAGGCGATTTCACCCTTCGCTCCGGCCGCAAGTCTACCTTCTATATTGACAAGTATCTATTTGAGACGCAGCCCGCCATCCTGGCGGAACTCGGCCGCCGATTCGCCGAGAAGGTCACGCCCGAGACCACGCTGATCGCCGGTGCGGAGCTGGGCGGCGTCTCCCTCGCCGCCGCGACGGCCATGGCGGCGGACCTGCCGTTCGTGATCATGCGAAACGCCAAGAAAGACTACGGCACGGCCAAGGCGTTTGAAGGCAAGCTGGAACGAGGCGACCGCGTCCTGCTTGTCGAAGACATCGCGACGACCGGCGGACAGGTCATCGAAGCCGCCAACGTCATTGTTGACCTCGGCGCCGTCGTCGAGCGAATCGTTGCCGTCGTCAACCGCGGCGAAGGCGCAGCCGAGAACATCGCCCAAGCGGGCTTCACGTTCGAATCGTTGCTGACCAGCAAAGACTTGCGATTGCCCGGCGCCGGATGAAATAGGTACTTCGCGAAATACCGAGGCAGGGCAATCGCAAGAATGGCCGGGCGGTGGTTTTTGCAGCGGTTTGCGCGCTCGTGTAGCGGCCAATCCCCGTGTCGGCCGTCGGAAACCGTTGGTGTTCTACGGCCGACACGGGGGTCGGCCGCTACATCCGCCATTCTTGCGATTGCCCTGAATACCGGGGACTGTCGAAGCCCCGTGAGGGGATTTCTTGGCTGTGCGCTCCCCCGGAAATCCGGTACTGCTAGCGTCTGGGGAGCATTGGCGTCCCGCCGGTACGAAATCCTCGTTTTCGACCTACGTACCGGCCAGAGGCCGATGCTCCCCAATTCAAACTGTACCAGTACCGGAAATCCGTGAGAAAGCTTTCTTATCTTGGCTCGCACGGCCAACAATCAGATCGCGTCGTCCGATAAGTGTGCGCGGCGGGTTGTTGTGTCAGAAGCCACCGGCATACCTAGTTTGAACACGCCCGAAAAGACACCGGATACAGGGCAATCGCAAGAATGGCCGGGCGGTGGTCTTTGCAGCGGTTTGCGCGCTCGTGTAGCGGCCGACCCCCGTGTCGGCCGTCGGAAACCGTTGGTGTTTTACGGCCGACACGGGGGTCGGCCGCTACATCCGCCATTTTTGCGATTGCCCTGACATCGGATACCGCCTCGCTGCGCATGGCATTGAGTGCGGACCGCCGCCGGGCGGATTTTACCCGCGTCAGCGTCCGGAGACATGCCTTCTGATACGGGATGCGAACAGGTTGGCCAAGAAAAACTCAGGAGGCAATCTGTTGTATCATTTCTGACACGCGGTTAAACTACAGATTGTCTGGCGTCCTCATGGAAGGGGCTCGAGAACGATTGACTCGAACTTCGACGGAAACCGGCGTTGCTGGAACCTAGGATTCCGAGTCAGGTGAGTCCTCGCACATCTGGTACGAGGTGTATCGAAGGACTGGGGGGCGGACACCTGGTGCCGTGGAGGAAAGACAGGAACCAACGGGTAGACCCACATCCTCCTTTACAGGCTACGCTGTTGCCCTGACCTCGCCGTCGGTTTCGGGGTGAGTGTTGACATTGATCTGCCAGCCACGCAGCAGGACCCTGCGTGGACTGGGAGTGTATTTTATAACATCCTGACGTAGAGGAAGGGAATTGTCTCAAACTCAAGTCGATTCGATTTGATTCGACGACCATATGTGAAAGGAAGACAGTAATGTCTGACAGAGGAAGAAATGTTTTAAAGGGTAAGACAGCGGGCGTCCCGCCGGTGGGGCGGAGCACGCCACGACGCGGTATCTTGTTGCTTGTGGCGATGGCGGCGTGCGTTGTCATGCCGGCCGCCGCGACGGCGGGGGTGGAGGACAACCTGGTCGCGATCGAGCTGACCGTGGAATCGTCCGGCAGCACGGTCCAGACGACGCTCGACTACATCGTGGTCGATCTGGGGCCGATTTTCGGGACGCCTGTCGATCCCTACACGATCGACGTGGGTCTGGACAAGACGGGTAACGGCGCGATCGATGTGTCGATCGTGGCGTTTCCCGGGGAAACGGCCGGCGGCCTCCACACGTTAACCGCTGACATCAGGCCGGCCCTGGACGCGTTGTCCGGTGCCGATCGCGTTCAGGACGGCGACACGCTGGTGGCCATGCTGGATTCCACGAATGCCGTGGTCGAATTCCTCGGATTTGGCGAGGACGACAACGACGCCGTTTCGATTCCGTTCTACGTGGACCTTCAGGCCAAAAGCCTCGTGCTGGACGGAGCCCATCAGGCGACGCTGACCTACCTTGTGGACAGCCTCGCTCGCGTGCCTGGTTACGACATCGAATTCTATCTGGATGACAGCGCTCCCTTCGGGGCGCTTAATGCGGGCGACACGCTCGTTGCGGACGTCAACGGCAACACGAATCCCGGGATTCGCACCCGGACGGCTGACTTCAGCGGCAATCCGCCCGCCACAGGGCAGATGATCTTCGCGATCGTCGATGCGGACACGGATGTCGACGAGGCGAAGGAAGGCAACAATGATGCCTCCGCGATGAATCTTGCGGGGACGGACTTGATCGCCGTCTCGTTGAGCTATGACGAAGTCGCCGAGGAAGCCACGTTGAGCTACTTCGTCGACAGCCCGACGGATGTTGATTCATACGACATCCAGTTCGTTCTTGACGACGGCAACGGGACGCTCGACGGCGGCGACACCGTGGTCCTGACGGTTCCCGGCGATGTCACGCCGGGCGCCCACACGTTAACGGAGAGCTTGGCAGGCAGCGCACCGGCGTCGGGCCAGTTCCTGTTCGCCATTTTAGATCTGCCGGCGCCGGGGACGGTTGCCGAGACGATCGAGGTGGCTAACAACTGGGCGTCGGCGGTGAACACGTTTATCGTGGACATCGAGGCGTTGTCGCTGTCTTACGATCCGATCGACCAGGAGGCGACGCTAACGTACATCGTCACGAGCCCGGTCGAGGTCGCGCCTTATGCGATTCGCTGGACGTTGGATCGTGACGGCAGCGGAGCGCCGGGTGGAGACTGGCCGCCCGTCAACACCGTTCCCGGCGAGACCATGCCGGGTGCGTATGTGCTGACACAAAGCTACGCCGGCGACGCACCGCTTTCCGACCAGTATATCTTCGTGCGAATCGACTGGGCGAATCAGGTCGCGGAGGACGACGAGACGAACAACCGCGCCAGTGCGATCAACAATGCCCCAACGGACTTGATCGCCATTTCGCTCGTGTACGACGAGGGCACCCAAGAAGCGACGTTGAGTTACACGGTCGATGCGCCGCTTGACGTGGCCGCCTATGACATCGAGTTTATTCTGGATACGAGCGGCGACATGGCCCCGAGCCCCGGTGACACCATCGTCGTAACGGTTCCGGGCCAGACTGCGCCGGGCAGCTATGTGGTGATGGAAAGCCTCGCGAGCAACCCGCCTGCTTCGGATGAATTCATCTTCGCGTATATCGACCGTCCGACGGTTGCCAATCCGGTCACTGGTGCGGTGGTTGAGACCGAGGAGACGGCGAACAACGTCGTCGCGACTGCAAACACGTTCGCGCTTGACATCGAGGCGCTCTCGCTGAGCTACGATTACATCACGCAGGAAGCCACGCTGACATACGTGGTTAATGCGCCGCTACCTGTCGATCCGTACTTGATCGGGTTCAGACTTGATCGAGATTTCAGCGGCGGACCAGGTGCAGATGCCCCAACGGTAGCGGTGCTGGCGGGCGACACGAACCCGGGGGCCCACGTGTTGACAGTCAGCTACGCGGGCGATGCGCCCATCTCTGATCAGATGATCTATGCGGATGTCGATGCCTTCGGCGCCGGCGCCATCGCCGAGGACGATGAAACCAACAACCGCGCGAGCGCGATCAACACGGTGCCCACGGACCTGATCGCGGTTTCGTTGGCCTATGACGACAATACGCAGATCGCGACGCTGAGCTATACGGTCGATGCGCCGCTCGATGTGGCTGCCTACAACATCGAATTCGGATTGGACAGCGACGGCAGCGGCACACCCACCGCAGGTGACGCGATCATCGCCGTGGTGCCGGGTGAACTGGCGCCGGGCTCGTATGCACTGGTGCAAAGCTTCGGTGCCGATCCGGCAGCGTCGGGTCAGTACTTGTTTGCATGGATCGACCGCCTGCCGACGCCGGACGGCAACGTTGCGGAAACCGAGGAACTCGCCAACAACATGGCGGCGACGTTCAACACGGAGGAAACTGATCTCGAAGCCATCGTGCTGACGTATGACTCGAATACGCAGGAGGCGACGCTCAGCTACATGGTCAACAGCCCCATCGACGTGGCCCCGTACTTCATCGAGTTCTTCATCGATGCGAACGGCAACGGCATATTGGACGGCGATCCGGTCGTTGAAGTGGTCAACGGTGAAATCGCACCAGGTGCGTATGCCCTGACGGCCGGCTATGCCGGCAACCCGCCGACCACCGATCAGATGATCTTCGCCAGGCTGGACCGCGATGATGACGTGGTCGAGGCCGACGAAGGTAACAACGTCATGGCCGCGGTAAACACCGCGCCGACGGATCTAATCGCGAATCTGCTTGGTTCGTTGACGTACGATTCGGGCACAAACTTGGCGGTCCTGACGTACTACGTCGAGAGCCCGGCTCCGGTGCCCGGCTTCGCCATCTGGTTCATCCTCGATAGCGACAACAACTACTTCCCGAGCTTCGGCGACACTCTCGTCGGCGTTCAGGGTGGCAATACGAGCCCCGGCCTGCACACGACCGTGCAGGGCTTTGGCGGGCCGTTTACACCGGCCTCCGGGCAGGCGTTGTTTGCGATTCTGGATCCGGGTGCACCTCTGTTCGACGCCGTCCCCGAAACCGACGATTTCTTTAACAACATCGCGGTCACCGTGAACACAGAAACAACGGATCTGGAAGTCATCTCGCTCAGCTACGACTCCAACACGCGGTTTGCCACGTTGAGCTACGTGATCAACAGCCCGACCAACGTGTCAGGCAACTTTATCACCGCGTACCTCGAAACGAATGGCACGCCCGGCCTGCAGACGGCCGGCGACACCCTCGTGACGATGGCGGTTGGCGACGTCACGCCGGGCGGCCACACAGCGCTGCTCAACTTCAACCTCCTGCCGCCGGCATCGGGACAGTTCCTGTATGCCACGGTGGACAGCGCGGACCAGGTCGCGGAGATCGATGAAAACAACAACCTCGGCATCGCGCAGAACACGACGCCGACGGATCTGGTTGCCATTTCGCTGGCCTACGATTCGAACACGGAGGAGGCGACGCTCAGTTACACGGTTGACAGCCCGTCCAACGTGCCGCCCTACACGATCCGGTTCTTCCTGGATCGCAACGTCTCCGGCACCTTGAACATCGGGGACGGACCTGCCGTCGGTCAAGTGGCGGGCCAGATCATTCCTGGTTCGTACACAGCGGCCATGAGCTTCGCCGGAGACGTGCCGGCCACAGGCCAGTTCCTGTTCGCGGTCGTGGATACGCCCATATTGACAGGCGGCACCGTGCCGGAGATCAATGAAATCGGCAACAACGTGGTGTCAACAGCCAACACGGCTGAAACGGACCTCGTTGCCAATTCCGTGGTCGTGATGCGAGACGATGCGGCCGGTGAAACGACCGCGATGGTCAGTTATACGGTCAACGCGCCGGTTCCGGTTTCGCCGTTCAGCCTGAAGGTCGGAATCGACCGTGATGCGAACGGGACGATCGATGGTGGCGGCGGCGACGTCTTCGCCGATATCCTTCTGTCGGGTGCCGCGGACCTGCTGCCCGGCACGCACCTCGTGCCGATTCCCGACTTCCGGGCGGCGCTGAATAACCTGCCGCCGACGTCGAAGATTCAGTATGGCGCCCAGATCGTTGCCACACTGGATCTCAATCAGGACGGTTCCCCCGCCGGCGCCGTTGACGAGAGCGAGGAACAGGTCAACAACAGCGCGGCCACGACGCCGACGGCCGATCTGGTCGCCAATTCGGTGGCGACGATCACCGATCCGAGCGCCGGCTGGACCAAGGCCAAGATCGCATACACGGTCAACAGCCCCGGCATGGTCGAGGAATTCGACATCCGCGTGGGCGTGGACCGTAACAACGACGGCGTGATCGATGATCCAGCCGATGTGTTGATCGTGGTGCCTGTCTCGGGCAACAAGCTCAAGCCCGGCCCTCGCACCATCACGTCCGACGATTTCCGGCCGGCGCTCAATGCCTTGACGACGCCGCTTCAGAACAACGACCGGATCATCGCTACGCTTGACCTGTTGCAGAACAACATCCCGGTCAACGACGTGGTCGAGTTGCAGGAGGCGGCGAACAACTACGTCAGCCAGAAGCAGAAGGTTGACCTCGTCGTCAATGCCATCAGCGTGACGACTGATCCCGTCGCGGGCACGACTGAGGCGTCCGTGGCCTACACGGTCGACAGCATCGGCAGCGTTGCCGGATTCAGTCTGAAGGTTGGCGTCGATCGCGACGGCGATGGCAAGATTGACGATCCCGACGGCCTGCTCACCGACGTGGCGCTGGCCGGCGCGGAGCTGACGCCTGGCGCGCACACGCGGACGGTTACCGGTTTGCGGGCTGCCTTGAACGGCCTGACGACGCCGTTGGCGGATGGCGATACGATCCTTGCAACGCTGGATCTGTTGCTCAACGGCAACGACGAAGGCGCTGTTGACGAGGATATCGAGAAGAACAACAACCGCACTGGACAGGTCCAGACGGTTGATCTCGTGGCGAACTCGATCAACGTAAACGTTGATGTGCTCGGCGGGACGACCGAGGCTGATGTTGCCTACACGGTTAGCAGCGTGGCCGATGTGGCCGGGTTCAGCCTGAAGGTCGGTGTCGATCGCGACGGTGACGGTCTGATCGATGATCCGGATGGTTTGCTGTCCGACATCGCGCTCGCCGGTGCGGAATTGACGCCCGGCGCGCACACGCGGACGGTCACGGGCCTGCGGGCCGCGTTGAACGGTTTGGCCTCACCGTTGCAGAACGGTGACGCGATTGTCGCCACTCTCGATCTGCTGCTCGACGGCACTGATGAAGCCGCGGTCGGCGAGGTCATCGAGGTGGACAACAACAGCACCGCGCAGATACAGACGGTCGATCTCGTGGCCAATAGCGTTGCGTTGACATCCGACGACATCGCCGGCACCACGGCGGCTGCTGTTTCCTACACGGTGAACAGTGCGGCGGATGTGGTGGCATTCGACATCCTGGTCGGTGTGGATCGCGATCACGACGATGTGATCGATGCCGACGCGAGCGATCTGCTCGCCACGATAGCCGCCCCTGATCTGACACCGGGCACGCATACCGCCACGTTGGCCGATCTCCGACCGGCGCTCGAAGCCTTGGCCACACGATTGGCCAACGGCGACCACATCGTCGCGACGCTCGACCTGTTGCAGGACGGCACGGCGGTGAACAACGTCATCGAGGCCGAGGACATCGCCAACAACATCGTCAGCCAGGCCCAGGTAGTGGACCTGGTGGCGACGGCGGTGGAGCTGTACACGACGGCCGGCTCCGGCGAGATCAGGGCGCGTGTCAATTACACAGTCAACAGCCCGGCCACGGTGACCACGTTCAACATTCGCGTGGGCATCGATGCCGACAACAACAGCGTGCTCGATCCGGGCAGCGTGCTCCGCATCATCGACGTCGAGGTCGATGAGTCGATCGCGGAATTGCGGCCTGGCGATCACAACATCGTAACTGACGATCTGACTGCTGACTTGAACGCCTTGGCGCTCAACAACGCGGATCGTTTCATCGCGACGCTCGACTTGGCGGACGTCGATCCGTACGACACGGGCGTCGAGAATGCCGTTCTCGAATCCGAGGATGTGCTCAACAACCGGACGCGCGTGCCGCTGACCGTGGATCTCGTTGCGGTTTCGTTGGCGTATGACTCGAACATCGACATGGCGACGCTGGCGTACAGCGTCAACAGCTTCGTCGGCGTGCCCGCCTACGACATCGAGTTCTGGCTCGACGCGGACGAGGACGGCCTGTTCGATCCGGCATTCGACACACTGGTGGACACCGTTCCGGGCAGCCAGGTGCCGGGCGAGTTCACGGCCGTGGGCGACTTCACGACCACGCAGGTGAACAGCTTGCAGTACATCTTCGCGGTGATCGACCGAGCAGCGACGGTGGGCGAGCTGAACGAAAACAACAACATGGCGGAGACGAACAACACCGAGATCACCGATCTCGTGGCGAATTCGATCACGATCGTTTCCGACGATATCGCGAAGGAAACGCGGGCAATCGTGTCCTACACGATCGTCGCACCGAATCCGTTTGCTGTTCCGGCGTTCGATATCCTCATCGGTGTGGACCGTGACGGCGATGACATTATC
>JAUVGW010000104.1 GCA_030593565.1 Phycisphaerae bacterium
AGCCGATCGGCACGAGCGGCCCGCTTCCAGAGACGGTTTTCCACGCCGACAACGTCATGCGCGGCCACGTGTTCTTCAGGGTCGCCGTCACCGTCTTTCCTGCGGCAGTTGCAGGAAGTTTCCAGAAAATGTCCTTGCCGCCCGGGCAGGGCATTACGGGTTCGGCCGGTAGATCCGCATTGAATTCCTTGTTGATCTCTGCGCCGACGTTTGCCTCGCCATCGCCGTTAGTATCCTCCACTTCGTGCGGCTCGGTGTGAGTATCGCCCAGCGGCACCGCCCTCACCGATACAGTCTCGCCGCTGAGCCATATCATGACGGTCGTGCCAGGGAGAGCCGGCATCCCTCCCGCGGGAACCTGTGCTTCTACGTAGCCGACCTCATGATTACCCATGAGTTTCATGCGAAGGGAAAGCCGTTTCAGGTAATCTTCCACCTCCAGATGCGTGGCGCCTTTGCCCTCATCCCATCCCTCGTCTTCCAGGAAGGGTACGTGCAATACGCGGTGTGCGCGATAGAGATGCCAAAGGTAGTTCGTTAGTTCCCGTGGGTTTGTCCGCGTGGTCCCGTCCTTCGGCCATTGGCCATTTGCGCTGGTCACTTCCCATCCGGGCTTGGCCGTAATGAACTCCGGCTCTTCGCCTGGAACGCGGAGGAACATGTGGTCGCCGTGCAGGAAGACCCACCTGGTCTGTTTACTCTCTCTGTCTCGGATCGCCAGTATGCCCGACCCATCGGCCCCGCCGTCGACCCATGTGTCATCATCATGCAACGTCATGTTGGCCGCGTACAACAAGTTTCGCACGGCCACCGTTTGGCCGGCTGAGGCAGGCGCCTTGGGCTCAACTGACCCGGCGCCGGACTCCTCAGCGGCCGCAACGGCGGCAGTGACAGTAAAGGGCAACACCCACACCAGCAGAATCGAGGAACAGGTTTTCCGGTTCATGATAACCTCCTTATACATGAAGAAATCCTCTAAAAAAATCGGCCCACCGCAATCCGCTGCTGGGTAGGCTCGACTAACGGTCTGCTTCCGACAGTGGCGCGACCGATCCACGCCGCACCGGCAGCCGCAATCCAAATCGCCACCATTGCGCTCGTCGGGCTTATCAGAATGTGATAGCGCGCCGCAGCACCGATCGCGACAGCAACCATCAGGATGCTGAGCATAACACAAACAAGCCATCGGAGGTAGCGGCCACGCCCGGCGTGAAGCCATTTTCCCGCCACGGTTCCCGCAATGGCCGCAAACGCAAGGATTACGTGCCGCACCAACCGCTCCGGTCGCGTAGCACGGACCGCTGTCAACAGATCGCCGATGGCAGCAGCGTGCATGTAGCAGAAAAAATCGTCGCGATATCCCTCACGGGTGGCCAGAGAGCCCCAATCCGGGTGTCTCACAGACTTGAATCGGTTGTCGCCAATAACGATGATCTTGCCTTCGAAGAGGCTGCGCAACTCCGCGTTGTCCATCAGAAACACAGATCGATACGATAGCGTACCCTTCGCCAGCACCTCGCGAGAAGGAACGAGGGCACGTGTATAGAGGGCGTGGCGGTGCGTGCAATCCGTGCCCTTGGGAACACCCTTCGACCAGGCTGGGTCTGTTTCGGTCACGACGAGCACGTCGACCTCACTATTCCATTCGATGATCCGAGGATTCTCCGGTGACCGCCGCGAGTACTTCACCTGCAACTGTTCGCCTCTATCCCAGGAGAAATTCGGCGTGTAGTCGGCATGCCGAGCGGCTGCGAAGGCTGCGAGCGAGAGGGAGGGCCGCGGCGACTGTGGAAGATGGACCTCCGCGAGCAGCGCACCACGTATGACCCCCACTGAATCAGACCGCAAGGAGATCCATCCCCAGCCGTCGATTTCCGCGGCGATGGGAGGGCTTATCGCAGGTCGCCCGGTACCGTCAATGTCCCGGACCCCGACGACGACCTTTGTGCCGACCTCATGAAGGGCTTCTATGCCTTCCACGAAAACGTCATCGTGAAGCGGTTCGGGTGTACGAAAACAGATGTCCCAAACAACGGCCCTCGGCCCGGCTTGGGCCAGCTTGCGCATCAGAGCGCCGTGCAGACTGCGCCAGCTCTTGAGCTTGTCCAATGCCACGCTCTCCAAGCCCAGCGATTTTGCCAGGTCCGGGATGGCCTCGTAGGTGCTGTCGTCAAGGGCGAGGACCGCGACGTCTTCCGACCACGTCTCGGGCACGAGCCGATGTGCCTCACGATCGAACCACTTGTCGAGAATCCGCAGGGGAATCCCGGTTTCCATGGCCGCAGCCGACGCCACATACGCAATCCCCATCGCGATCAGCGAAGCACCCAACCGGTGTCGTACGACCTGTCTTCTCAACCTCTTGCTCAGGATGTACCAGAGGCTGTCGCGCTTGGCATCGATCGGTTCCCCGTTGAGGTAGCGCTCGACATCCCTTCCTAAAGATTCCACCGACTGGTAGCGCCGCTCCTTCTCCTTTGCAAGGGCCTTGAGAACGATGACGTCGACATCGTCGTCAATCTCGCGCCGAATGCCGGACGGCTTTCCGGGCTCGGCTTCGGTGATATTCTTGAGCACCTCGGGCATCGGTCCGATGACGCAATACGGCGATCCGCCGGTCAGCATCTGGTAGAGGAGGAGCCCCAAGGAGTACACGTCGGTGCGTGTGTCGATCAGGTTCGGGTCGCCCGCGGCCTGCTCCGGCGAGGCGTACGGCAGTGTGCCCATGAATACGCCGGTTTCCGTGACGAGCGCGCCGTCATCCATGCCGGGCCCCGCAATCTTGGCCAGACCGAAGTCGAGGATGTGCGGCGCGCCCTGGGCATCGATTTGGATGTTGCCCGGCTTCAGGTCTCGGTGGATTACGCCGTTCTGATGAGCGCAGTTGACGGCATCGCAAATCTGCTTGAACAGGCGGAGGGTTGCATCGATGCTGAGACTCCTGTCTGAGAGATAAACATCGAGCGACTGGCCATGGACGTATTCCATCGAGAAATAGTTGCGGTTGTCAGGGGTCACGCCGCTGTCGTAAACCGTCACGATGTTGGCGTGCCGCAACTTGGCAGCCGTCTGTATCTCCCGCTTGAAACGATCACGTTGGCGAGGTGACGCATAGGGTCCCTGGAGGAGCACCTTGATGGCAACTGTTCGTTTCGTCGCCTTCTGAACCGCCTTGTAGACCACGCCCTGACCGCCGTGATGGATCTCGGCAAGGATGTCGTAGCCTTCGATGGTCACGGCAACGGGTACGCGCTCTGACAGATCAGGAGCGCCCGGGACGGTCGCGTCGGGATCATCAGCTCCGGGAGCCGTCGAAGCCCGGCAGGCCCGCTTGATGTCGGCGAAGAGCCCGTCATCCGCGCGTCGGGCTTCGAACTCCTTGTGACACATGCCACAATCCGTCACGTGCGCCTTGGCGACAGCCTCGGCTTCAGGCGACAAGGTCTCTGCAAGAAGCCCTTCAAGATCACTAGGAGTCAGGCAATTAGTCATTCAGGCGATCCTGTCGCGAGGTCGGTTCCATATTGCATCGCTTCCACTGTAATATACGGATGAGAGCCGATGGTCTGCCGTCCAAAATGGCAATCATGCCAAGAATTGCGCGTTTTTCCCACTTCTGACCCCCATGTAAGAAAAAAAACTCTGATTCCTGAGAAAAGTCGGCAGATCAATCCGTCTCATGCGTATTCTTCTGTGCAGAGGGCATGCTTTTGCGTGGTGCGATTGCCCACTGCCGGCGATCGTCCTGGCACCACGAACCCGCAAGGAGGCTGCCCTCATGAACAGTAGCTTCGTCTTTCCGGTCACCCAGACAATGGGGGGACAAATATCTGGTTTCTCGGCTTGTCGGACAACGCAATCCGACGAACCGGCCGAGGATCATTCTTTGCTCCGGCTGGGCGGCCGGGCGGAGGCCCCGGCACCTCACCGCGAAGGAATCCACACGGATGGAAAAACGAATGTCTTGCTTGTCGGCAGGCACACAATGCTGATGAGCTCCATTGCCGCACAACTCCAACAGGAATCTCGATTCCGTGTTGTGGGCATGACCGACACAGGAGCGGAAGTCGTCAGAATGACGAGTCAACGCGATGCGGCGGTTGTCGTGATGGATGTCGACTTGGCGGAGACCGAGTCTTTCAGACACGCCAAGGCCATCAAGGCAATCTTGCCGAAAACCCACATCGTCTTCCTCGGCGCGTTGGCTCGAGACGACTACATCGACCAAGCCCTCCGCGTGAGGGCAAGCGGCTTCTTGCTCAAGGACGATCTGCCGCGCACGATCGTGGGGGCGATTCGTGAGGTGCTCGCTGGAGGTGCCCATTTTCCCCGCGAAGTCCTTTCACGGATCGTGGTCGACCCCACCGGGATCAGGCTTGCACCAATCGAGGGACCAGGGGATTAAGGGATTAAGGGATTAAGGGATCGAGGGATCGAGGGATCGAGGGATCGAGGGATCGAGGGACCGAGGGACCGAGGGATCGAGGGATCGAGGGATCGAGGGATCGAGGGATCGAGGGATCGAGGGACCGAGGGATCGAGGGCAACAACTCGCAGCCCATGGTAAAGGGGAGACAAGTGGTTCGGAGACGCCGTTCGTGACCGTGAAGACCACCGGCGAGACGCCGATGCTCCCCCGCCACCGGCGAGACGTCGGTGCCACAGCGTCGATGACGACAAAATCGCTGAAAGGCGGTGTATGCCGAACCAACTGACCGATCTCGGGGAGCTTACGTTGATGAAGACCAAGCCAACCGTCTTCGTCGTCGATGACGAACCAGCCGTGCTCACGTCGCTGCAACTCCTGCTGAAACCCCTCGCCTGGAACATAAAGACGTATTCCTCGGCCCAGGAGTTTCTGGACGCCTACGATGGAAGCACGCGAGCATGCCTCGTGCTCGATATCCGTATGCCTGGCGTGAACGGTCTTGAACTTCAAGAGCGACTCAAGGCGAGCAGAATCAGCATTCCCGTCATCGTCATCACGGGTCACGACGACGTGTCTGCGGCGGTTCGAGTGATGAAGGCGGGTGCCGCGGACTTCTTCGAGAAGCCCTTCGACGGTGAAGCGTTGCTCCGTTGTATCCACAAGGCGATCGAAGATCAGGAGCCGGCCGGTCTCCTGACCCGGGTCACCAGGCAATTGACGGTCGAGGAGGCTCGCGAGCTGTTCCGTGTGACGGCACCACATCTCGTGCTAGGTATCCTCGAACATCTCGACCGCTCGGCAAATGTCGCGACGGTAAATCGCATCGCCGAGCACCTATGCCGTGCTGACGTACAAGGACGACTGCGAAACGGAAAACACGTCCGCGACAAGATTGTAGGCGAACTGTGTCACGTCCTGGGCGATTCCGGCATCAGACAGATTCTCGATCGCCACAAGCTCCTGGAAATCATTGAGAAAAGCGGCGTGATGAATAGCCTGACTGCAATGGAGGCATGTTGTCTACGCATCGAAGCAGCCTGAGAGCGTGCCCCAACAGTCCATGTTGGAAGCCCTTTCGACGAAGGCGTCAAAAGGATCGCGCGGTGGCCAGCAGTGCCCAGGTGTGCCCCGACGAATAAAGTGTCCAACCCCAGTGACCGGCTGAATCCGATCTCTTACCCTCAACGCCCCGCCACATCTGTCAAATTCGCTACCGGCCGTGGAACACCAACTTTGACGCCGGCACCACGGAAATGCAGGGCAGGATCGGCTTGCGAATTCCCGTGTGATGGAGCGGCGGCCGCTCATAAACCACGGCTGCACATAGGTTTGTAACGTTTTTGAGGCGATCCATCAGCGGAAGCGCGCGAAAAAAAATCGCATGTAATGGTTGCCTGGACCGATGAATAGTATAGTATTCTGTACATGGAGACCGCCTGAGGTCCCTGTCGAATACTGGGGATTCTAAGCATCTAGCAGTGCAAGAACGACGGAGCGTTGCTTACCACATTGACCTGGATGGTCCGCTGAAGGGCGCACTTACGCACCCGGCGCAGTTCGTGAGTCTCGCGCCCTGAAGATGTTTAGAGGGAATCGGAGTATGAAAACCATGGAAGAAAAATCCAGACATGAGATCATCATGCGCGCCAAGATCAGCTACGCGGAGCAGAAGACGAACATGTCGATGCGAGCGTGGATAGACAGCGAACTTCGCGAATTGGGCCTCGGCCCGATCAGCGATCACGAGTGCGACAACTACGCGCTCGCCACGCATCCGCGCATCTTCTAAGCCGCATGACGATCTCGACCCCGCGTCCATGAAACGCGGGGAGCATCACACTTGCCAGACCACATCATAGGTGATTCTCCGGCTGCGTGGTTGTGCGCGCGGTGAGGCGCCGTCCGACACCGCACTGGCAGGCAAGCTGCCAGTGGCACCCGTCAAACCATGTGCGACGAAGCAGTAAATCCTTGTCAGGTAGGCGGCAGTGCCATTCCAGCCTGCTCTTTTATATCTCCTCCGCGCGTCGCCAGCATCGCGATACCGACAACAAACACCACAACGAAAATAGCCGCCCTCACGTTCCACGGGATCGTGCCCAGGTCGTCGAGCGAGCCGGACAGGCCGTAGAAGCCTTGCAGCCACCCGGACTCCTGCACGGCAAGCAGAAGACCGTTGTTGGCGACGTGGATCAGCATTGCCGGGAAGATCGAGCCGGTTCTGAGGCACACGAACGTCAGCACCATCCCCATCAGTGTGAAGAGCAGAATCCTCTCGACGCTGATATGGAAGACGGCGAAGATGACCCCGACGACAATCGCGACCTTCAGCCCGGACATCTTCTCGCGGAGTCCCGCCGTCAGGAAGCCGCGAAACAGAACCTCCTCACAAACCGCAGGCACCGCGGCAAACACGAGGAGGATCGCCCACCACGGCTGATCCCCGAACAGCAGCGCCTGCTGCATCACCAGGTCCCGCAACGCCTCCGACGGCGGAAACACCGCAAACTGAATCTGCTGTAACAAGTTGGACACCGGCGCGATCGCCGCCATCAATAGCAGCGTTGCGAAGCAATGCCACAACCGCGGCAGGCGGATCGAAAACGTCCGGCGAAGATCGAGCTTCAGATACCACGCCAGGACCACCACCGGCGCAGCGAAGATCATCACCTGCGTCAACGCGACCATCGTGAGATTCCGCGCGCCGCTGGAATCGAAGCTGATCAAACCCGATTGGGCGTAGAAGTAGACCGGAAACAGCACCGCCACCGTCAACAGGGCAAAGGCCACCGGCGGAAACGCCCGCGGCCGGAAGAACCGGCGACGCAGCAGCGTCTTGTAGCTCCCGACATCGCTGAACAACACCGCCTCGTGGCCGTACAACTTCGCGGCCACGGTCACCGCCGCCGCGGCATACAAACAGGTCGACAGCAGAACAATCCCCATCCCGGACACGTCATATTGCCCCAGGAACAACTCGCGCATCAGCACCACAATATTCGCGACGGGCATCACCAGCAGGATGCCCTCCAGTCGCACCGTCGGCATGTATGACACGATCATGGCGGGAATGATCGCCGCCATCATCACGGGCATCATGTAATTTTGTGCTTCCTTGAACGTCCGCGCAAAGCTGCACGCCGCCAGCATCACGCCGCCGAACAAGACGGCGAACGGGATCATCGCCATTAACACCACCGGTGCCGCCGTCGTCAGGAATCCGATCTTTTGTTCTGCCTGCTCCTCGAGCCGCTGCCGCTGCTGCAAGTAGTCGTATTGCGAGAACCGCGCGTCATATATTGAGTCCACCGGCGAGACGCCGGTGCCACCCGAGGAGTCCACCGGCGAGACGCCGGTGCCACTCGAGGACCGGTCGGCTGCCGACTCGGCGATCATCTGCTCGACGAGGAACGATTCGGCCTGCCGTGACGGCTGGGTCTGCGACGCCAGCTTGTCCAACCCGCTGACGTGAACCATCGCCGTCATCGATCCCAGGTTCAGCATCGTGCTGATCATGGCGATGGTCACGATCACGCCGAACTTGCCCGCCACGATCTGCCCGGTCGGCACCGGCGATACCGCCAACGTCTCCAGCGTGCCACGTTCCCGTTCGCCGGCCGTCAGGTCGATCGCCGGATACATCGCCCCCGTCACGGTCATCGTCACGAGCAGAAACGGCACGACCATCGCGATGATCTTCGCAAACTGCTTCTCGGGACTCGCCGTCGACAAACCGCCGATGCGCAGCGGCTGTAACAGCGCATCGTGCGGGCCGGCCCCGTACACCTGTTCGGCAAGTGCCGTCATCCGCACGGCGTGTATCCGCTCCGACTCGTCATACAGAACCCGGTTCAGTTGTTGATAGACGAACTCGGACCGCGGATCGATGTCGCGGTAAATCACCTGGATGATCCGGTTGATCGGATCCGCAGGACTCGCCGGATCCGGTGGCGGCTGTACCAAAATGCCTGCGTGATACGTCTGGTCCGTGACCGCCTCCCACAGCGACCGAGTCCGTTCGACGACGATCGTCACCTGGTCGGCATGCAAATGGGCGATGAACCCGGCCTCGACGTCGTCGACGTCTTCCCCGGCAGCCTCCGTTGCCTGCGCGTAGGCGGCCTGCCGTGCCAGACGTTCATCATCCCGCCGTTTGAACACGTCCGCCAACCACTGCCGATGCGCCTCGTCCGGTACGGCGATCGTATAATGCTCCGCTTGGCGACGGCTCGTCTCCGTCTTCAGCGCTTCGAGCAAGATCACCATCAAGACGGGGTACAGCACAATCGGCACGACGACCATCGCAATCAGCGTCCGCCGGTCGCGAAGCGTCTCGACCAACTCCTTGCGATAGACCACCCAGACGCGACGGTACCGCTTCATGACACCCCCCCGTCCGACGACGAACCGCCCGACCGCGCCCCGCAATCCTCGGCATCCGACGCCCCCCGACCGCCGTTTTCCAATCCATGATCCAGCACGTGCTCCTGCAAGCCGCACAGGTGCAGGAATATCTCGCTGAGCCGCTGGCGATCCGACTGTTCCCGGAGTTCCGCCAGGCTCCCCAACGCCCTCAATGCGCCTTCATGTAAAAGGCCGAAGCGGTCGCACAACGTCTCGGCCTCGTCGAGATAATGGGTCGACAGAATGATCGCCTTGCCGCGCGTCCCCTCCGCCCGAATGAAGTCCAGCACGACGCGATTCGTCAGTACGTCCAAACCGAGCGTCGGTTCGTCCATAATCAGAATCGGCGGATCACCCATCAGTGCTCGCGCGATGTTCGTCCGCTGCTTCTGACCGGTCGATAGCCCCCCGCACCGCAGATTGGCAAACGACGACATGTCCAGCCACTCGATCAAGACCTCGATCCGCCGGTCCACCGCCGTCCGCTCCATACCGATCAGCAGGCCGAAGTAGCGCAACACTTCCCGCGGGCTCAACCGCTGATAAAGGCCGGTATTCGCCGTCAAGTAACCCAACGATCGTTTCGCAGTCTCGCGATCGACGCGCACGTCATGACCATTCAGCCGGACCCAGCCGGATGTCGGCGTCAGCAGTCCGCTCACCATGCGTAACGCCGTCGTCTTGCCCGCCCCATTCGGTCCCAGCAGCCCGAAGATCTCGCCGGCCGCGACGTTGAACGAAACGTCATCGACGGCCCGATTCTCGCCGCCCTCGGTCGTGGGAAACACCTTGACTAGTTCGTGAACCTCGATCATTCAGCGTTGCACTGTACGCATCCGCCCGCCAGACGCAACCTTCCGGGAGCGTCGTCCGCCAACTTGCAGGGCAATCGCAAGAATGGCCGGGCGGTGGTCTTTGCAGCGGTTTGCGCGCTCGTGTAGCGGCCGACCCCCGTGTCGGCCGTCGGAAACCGTAGTTGTTCTACGGCCGACACGGAGGTCGGCCGCTACATCCGCCATTCTTGCGATTTCCCTGCGCCAGCTTGGGTGTCAGTGCTGTGTTACCACTCAACTGATGGGTGGCACGGTCAAGCGATCGCATGGCCGTGGTTTGCCTCCGCCCTATCAAGAAACTGCCGCGCCCATTGCTCCACGATCGCCATCCGCCAGATCACCAATGCCACCGATGTGTCGCCACCGTTGAACCGCGCCACCAGCTTGTCCACGGCCTTCATCTCGTAGCACCCGCGCTCGCGAAACGACTGCGATCCCAGAAGGTCCCGCCACCATTCGCCCAGGCCGCCGCGCATCCAATCCGCCGTTGGAGCCGAGAACCCGATCTTGTCCCGCCGATCCAGCACAATGTCGGGCACAACACCACGCATCGCCTTGCGCAACACAGCCTTCAGCGATCCATCCTTGATCTTCTCCGCCATCGGCAGGCGCATGGCAAGCTCAACGACCTCCCGAGCCAAGAACGGCATCCGACCCTCTATCGAAAATGCCATTGAATTCCGGTCTTCGAAACGCAACACCGATGGCAGGCTGTCCCACAGCAATCGCGACCACAGATAGCGAGACAGCGTAGGATCGGACCACGTGCCGTCCGCACGGTCCGCGGGCGTCAGCCCCAACACCTCGCACATGCCGGGCATCTCCTCCGCCGAGAACAGCTCGCGAACCAGCCAGGGTTGCCGGCGAGCATCTCGACGCAGCCGCAATCGACGACGCGTCCACTCAGGTAGCAACGCCGCCGCGACATGCACGGCCAGACCGCCGAACGTGTAATGATCTCGGCTCGCGGCGCGATACTCCCGCCGGAAGGTCAATACCTCACCCCGGCGTACCAGGTGAGCGAGATACGCCGGGATCAAGCCTTCAAGGCCGCAAAACAGTCCGTCCGCGCCGTGCCCGTCCAGTAGAACGCCCACGCCCGTCTCGCGGGCCAACCGCATGACCTCCCACTGAAGGTAAACGGAAGGAGACCCGAAAGGCTCCTCCTGGTGCCACATCAACGAAGTCAGGGCTTCCAGCATCCGTTGTGGCGTCGGCTCGGTCTTGTGCCACAGCATACCGGGGAGCATATCCACGACCGCCTTGGCGTGGGACGCCTCGTCCAGGTGGCTGCCCGGCAGCGACGCGGAGAATACGTGCTGTGTCAGACAGGGTCGGGCTTGGGGATCGGATTCGCGAAGGCGGTGAACGAGTGACACAATCGCCGAGCTATCCAATCCGCCCGACAGGCTCGCACCGATGGGCAAGTCACCCTGAACATGCGCCGCCACGGAATCCGCAAGCGACCGTGCCACGCGTCGCGGTGCATCCGACACATCGGACCACCCGAAGCACGGCCGCCAAAAACGCCGCACCGCTCCGCCGGCATGGAGGGCGCCTCGTGCGCGAAGATCAAGTTCAACCCAACAACCCGCCGGGAAAGACCAGATGCCTTCGAATAGCGAATGCTCCGTATGATCGATCCGCCCGTCGCACAGAAAATCCCGCAGCCCCGCCTGGTTCACATCCCACACCGCCCTCGGCAATACAAGTAGGGACTTGATCTCCGACGCAAAGGCCAGACCGCCGTCAAACCGCCCGATGTACAGGGGTTTGATGCCCAGATAATCACGGGACAACACCAGCCGACCCGCCGCCCAGTCGCACAAGGCTACCGCCCACATCCCGTCCAGCCGCTTGAAGCACTCGCAGCCCCAGGCACGATAGGCGGCAAGCAGCACCTCCGTGTCACTGTGCCCCTCGAAGATCATCCCCCGATCACGAAGCTCCGACCGCAACTCGACATAGTTGTTGAGTTCGCCGTTGTAAACCAGCCAGATACGACCGTCCGGAGTCGCCATAGGCTGGCGTCCCGCCGCCGATCGATCCACAACCGCCAACCGCCTTGCGCCCAACCCCAGCCTCATCGGCACATGACACCAGTCGACGGTTTCGGCCGGCGCAGCCAATCGTCGCCGCACAGCCGGTCGCCCCCCCATACCGAATGCCACCGCCCCGCCGTCGTCCGGCCCGCGGTGATACAATCGCTGGGTCATGGCCGTCAGCCAACCCGTCCCCCGCGGGTCTACCTCGTCCAGGATCAATCCGGCGATTCCACCCATGCTCAATCCAGCCTGTGACGTCAGCGACCCAAAACTCTCCGGAACACTTCTGCATAAGCAGTCGACACGACCGAGCCCGAAAAACGACGCCGTGCCCGCTCACTGATCGCCGCCCCATCCCAACGTTCGTAATCCAGCAGCAACGTGCGTATCGCCTCCGCCAACCGCTCCGCGTTCCCAATCGGCACGAGGCATCCGTCCCCCTGCTCCACCATGGCCTCACAACCGCTTCCCTCCGTCGCCACCACCGGCCGCCCGACGCAAAGCGCCTCGCTGAGCGCCAACGGACAATTCTCGACGTAGCTCGGCAATACGAGGAAATGGGACTCGCGCAGCAGCAGCGCGACATCCTCCTTCTCGCGAAACCCGTGCATCACCAAGTGATCGCCGGCCCCCGCCGCCTCGTAGCGCCGTTCGATTTCACCTCCCAACGGACCATCTCCAACGACATGCCACTGCACCGAAAACCGCGTCTCGTCAAGGAGTGTCAGCGCCGCATCGATCAGCTCACGGATTCCTTTGTTTTCCGTCAGCCGCCCGACAAAGATGCCGCGGTATACCGGCCGTCCCGAATCGTCCTTCCGTACCGTCGGCGCCGCGGATGCCACGAAACTGTCCGATACGGCATTGGGGATCAGGTCGATCTCACGCTGAACGCCGCCGCTCCGCATCTTCCGCACGAGCGACTCGCTCACGGCCACCACCGCGGCAGCGTTATCGACACCCGCCCGAACATAAGGCCCATTGCACGGGCGTCGTATCAGCCGGTCAAAGCGCCCGGCGTGCTCGGTGACGACGACTCGACGGGCCAGTGGATCAGCCAGACTCGTGCATGCCCACGCACTCGGAATCGCGCACATCGCGTGGAGCACATCCGGCCTCCCGTGTCGATTGGCATACAAGGCAAGGCCTCGCCGGAGCCATCGCCGAAATCTGTGCATCTGAGCCCACGGCATCCGCAGCGCCGTGTGCAGTCCACGGATTCGAATTACCGGCACACCGTCCATCTCCTCGTGAAACACGCGTGGGGTCCAAGGTATCGACGTGCCCCGGCCGAGATATCGCACGCTGACCAAATCTGGAAACACCACCCCGACCTTCGCCCCGGCCGACAAAAACGCCCGGGCATAATCCGTGCAGAACACACCGTTGATCGGCTGCTCGGGCGACGGCCACCACGCCGGCACGATCACAACATGCAGCCCCGTCATCTCAGCCATCACCCCACCCGCCACCACAGGTGCGTCTTGTCACTGACGATCCACGACCGCTCGCCCTCGGCATTTCGCATTTCGGCTTTCGCCTTTCGCATTTCGGCTTTCGCCATTATCCACTCCACCTTACCAATGGACGCCCGCGCTCACAAACGTTTCAATGCACCACGTGACCACCACCGAGAACAAGCCGAGCCGACGCATCCTGCTCGTATCCTACTGGTATCCCCCCGCCTTGGGTGCCGCCGCCGAACGCATCGGCGCCTTCGCGAAATACCTTCCCGACTACGGCTGGCAAACCCACGTCCTCACCGCCGAACGGCCCGACACCCCGGCGGCGGCAGACGACGAGCCCATAACCGTTCACGCCGTCCGCGACCCCCACGCCGCCAAATCGCCCGCCTTCGCCGACTACGATCCGACCGCGTTATTAAGACCCCCCATGGTCAAGTCATTCCTCCGTGACCTCGTCTTTCCTGACCGCTTCGTGCGATGGCAGCGCGCGGCCGTGAATGTCGGCATCGACCGAATCAACCAGCACAAACCAGACCTGATCCTCGCCTCATTTCCCCCCGCCAGCGCCGTACTGCTCGCCCTTCGCCTTCACGAGGCAACGAAAGTGCCCCTCGTACTCGACTTCCGCGATCGCTGGTTCGGCCCCGGCGGCTACGAACCCCAGCGTCCGGCGGCTCGCAACAAGCACGAACAACTTCAGCGCAACGCCATCACCGCCGCAACCGCCCTGATCGCCGTCTCCGACAATATGGCCGACGCCTTGGCCGACGAACACCGCTACCATCGCGACCGCATCTTCGTCATCCCGAACGGCTACGAACCTGCCACCATAGCCGTCTCTCAGTCCGGTCCCCCAGCCGCTGACATCGATCATCAACCGCCAAACGTCAATCCCGAATCGCCCGGTCCACTGACAATCGCCCATGTCGGCACGGTCATCCCGCGAAACCGCCCCGACCTCTTCTTTGAATCGATCGCCAAACTCAAGAATGACGATCGCCTGCAAGACACGACCTTCAGGTTCGTCGGCAACCTGTCACGGGACTACCTCCGCGAAGCAGGCCTCTCCGGGCTCATCACGACCACAGGCATGTTGCCCCGCGACCAAGCCCACAATGAAATGCGGATCGCCGACGCCCTGCTATTACTAACCGGCGCGTATGTCGCCCGCTGGGGACACAACGCCAAACTGTTCGAGTACATCCAAACGGGCCGCCCGATCCTGTGCCTCGAAGAACAGCCCGACAGCAACGACCGCAAGCTCCTCGACCGCTTCGCCCGCGACCGCGTCTTCGCCGCCCCGGTCAACGACCCCGAGGAAATCGCCGAACAAGTCACCCGACTCCGGCAACACGTCCGCAGAAACCCCACACCCGCTCTCGAACTAGACGACGCCTTCCGCGAGTACAGCCGTCCCAGCCTAGCCGCCCGACTCGCGGAGTACCTTGACGCGATTGTGCTCCCCCCTCAGACGTAGTCCAGCTCGGTGCCGGGCATCAGAGCCGGCTCGTGCCGAGCCGGGCCGGGGCGACACACCCCGGCTCTGAATCAACGTCGCCTCGTCTCACCCGCTTGTCGGTGCTCCCTCCGAGGGTCGCTGCGCACGCTCCAGGCACCTGAGCTTGTGACCCCACCGGCTCTGGCGCCGGTGCCACAGGCAAGCGTGAAATGCCATAATGCAGACCACTACGCTCACCCATGGCCATTTCGGCCAGTTTGAGAATATACTAGCCGTAACCAACGGGCCGATCGCCGCCTCGATATTCGGGGGCGATGCGATGGTAAAGGCTGGCGTGGACGCAATCGTGGGTAGTGAGATGACCTCGCCGAGCGACAACGTAGTGATGGGAAACACCGGCGCCAGTCAGGGCGCGCCGCCGCCCCAGGGACCCGGTCGGAATCCCGCCGGTTTCTATCTGACGCTTTTTAATAAGTTGCACGCCTCGGAAGTCGTGTCCTGGGTTCAATCTGACGAGGAATTGACCTGGCTGGCGCCGAGCACGGTGCCACCGCTGACGATCAGGAAGATGCTTGCCTGGAGCAAAGTTCACGATCGTCGCTTTCTGTTCTGGAACGGCCGGGGGGACCGGCCCGTAGGTTATGCCGAGTTGAACCCAATGCTGAGCCAGCCACATCGCATGTGGATCGGCCATTTCCTCGTAGCTCCCGCCTATCGAGGCCGTTCATTCGGTACCTGTTTCGCCCAAGCCCTGTTGGCCCGGGCTTTCATGGAATATGCGGCAAGCGATGTGTTGCTGGTCGTCTTTCCGGAAAACAAATCGGCCATTCGCTGCTACGAGCACGCGGGCATGGTGGCCGACGGCCGCGAATCCAAATACTTCGAAACGACCCGAAGAAGGCACGACTTCATTCGCATGTGCATCAACCACACTCGTTTTCGCAGATTAGCCGCGGCAGGCCAGATTCCCGGCGAGCTGTTGCCGATGCGATGAAGCGACGTACGGTTCTTAGATCGCCTTTGGCATCGGCTTCAGGGACTGGGCGTCGTACAAGCGTCAGCCTTCCCGTCGCGCTCCCTTGTGGGTCGCGGCTATAGCATTTCACGTTTGCCTGTGGCACCGGCGCCAGAGCCGGTGGGATCACCGGCGAGACGCCGGTGCCACAGGAGCGTGAGGGTCCATGACAGTTTAGGCGGCGTAGCGATGGGCGATCGAATAAACCCTCGAAAGAATCGAATAAACCTCCGACGGACACGCATGAACCCCCGAAGGGGGTGGCGGAATAGAGCCCAGGGCGAAGCGCAGCGAGCCCTG
>JAUVGW010000142.1 GCA_030593565.1 Phycisphaerae bacterium
ACGCTCCTGTTCTGCTCGCCTTGGTATTGCGCAGGCGACAATCGGCAGAAAGGAGCGTTCTTTATGACTCAAAACCATCAAAAACCCCGTACGATAGTTAACGGCGTTGCATGCCACCCCGCTACCTACTAGGTTGACGTCCACCCAACCCGCGCGGGTCCGGGTGGGAGATGAACCTTATTTCATCCGCCGAGCACGATCCACAGGATGGTCTTGCCGTTGAACACCGCGTGTAACAGGATCACGAGCGTCAAGGAACGTGTTCGCGCATAGAGATAGCCCAAGACGACGCCGAAGAAGGCCAACGGCGGGACCGTGTAGAAGACCGGATAGTGAAGCAGGCCGAACGCGCAGCCGCTGACAAGGATGGCCAACCACTGGGAGCGCCACCACCGAGTCAGGGCCGGCTGGAGCAACCCTCGAAACAGCAACTCCTCGACGATCGGCGCCAGGACCAACGCGCTGATGATCGTCACGGCCCGAATCCAGTCAGCAACACCCTCCGCCTGGAGCGTTTGAATCGCGGTGTGGTCCGGCATTTCATAACCCGGCTCCACAAGTCGGATCGCGAACTGAGCTGCGATGCGCGTCACATACAACAGGACCCCGCAGGCTGCCCAGACGGGCACGTAGACGCCTAATGCCAATACGATGTCCCTACCCAGCCGATCAGTACGAATCCCCCAACCGGACAGCCGCCTCCTGAACCGGACCATGCCGATGTACAGAAGGATAGCGGCGGTGGCGGCCTGGCCCGCCGCGTGCGATGCGATGGCGATGGCACTCGGCAACGCTTCCGCCTGTGGCGCGGAGGTTGGCTGCGACGTGGCGGGCTCGCCGAGCCACAGGCCAAACAACGGCAGGAACACACTCGACATCGCCAGGAACACGAGCACGCCGACCAGCACATCGATCGCTTCGACGTTGTGCTCGGGTGGATCCGGCAGGCGAAGAAGGTCGCGCCATCGGCCGCCCGTGCCCAGGATCGTTGCGCCCACGAGGATGACCACGCCGCCGGCGGTCAGCAGCACCAGTTCCGCGAACTCCGAATGCGTCAAGCCAAAAGGCATCGCGCCGTTGATTCCCAACCGGCCAGTTCATACAGTAGCAACGGAAGCCGTGATGTCTGGCACTATATTGGAAAAAATCGTCGAGACCAAACGCCTGGAAGTCGAGGCGGCGAAGCGAGCCCGCCCGCTCGCCATTATTCGCGCGGACATCAAGACGCTCGCGGGACCGCGCGATTTCTACGAGGCCGTCGTAGGCAAACACACCGACCTCCGGCTCATCGCCGAGATCAAGAAGGCGTCGCCATCGGCAGGCTTGATCCGAGGCGACTTCGACCCGGCCGCCATCGCGCGTATATATGAATGCCATGGCGCCGCCGCGCTGAGCGTTCTGACGGATCACCCATGGTTCTCGGGCGATCTGTCTATTATCGAATCCGTGAAGTCGGTCGTCTCGTTGCCCGTGTTGCGCAAGGACTTCATCATCGACGAGTACCAGGTCTACGAGAGCCGCGCGGCCGGTGCGGACGCCATCCTGCTGATCGCCGGCGTTCTGTCGCCTTCGCAGATCGAGTCGTCGAGCCGAGCGGCCCTGAACCTCGGGATGGCCTCGTTGATCGAGGTCCACAACGCCGAGCAGGCACGCGGTGTCGCAGGCTTGATCGGCCCGAAGCAGCGCACCATCCTCGGCATCAACAATCGCGACCTCCCCAGTCAAACGACCGATATCCGCGTCACGCAACGGATCGTTGCCGAACTCGCGTGGGGCCTGCCGTTCGTATCGGAGAGCGGCATCAAGACCCGGGCCGATGTGATTCAACTTCGACAAGCGGGCGCCGCGGCACTGTTGATCGGCGAGACCTTCATGAGGGCCGAGGACATCGGCGCGAAGGTGTGCGAACTGATGGGGTGCGGCCATTGACGACTGACGATTGGGGAAAGCCGAAAACCGAAAGCCGAAAGCCGAAATTAGAAAGTCGAAATGATGCCGCCCTGTGACGTTTAGCCGCGACCCAGTGAACGCGACTGAGTAGGGAGCGTGAACGAGCGCGAAGCTGCCGTGTCACGGATTCCCACCCTTTGCTCCACAAAAGATGGAGTACACACTCCGAATGAGCCTTCGGTATTGAATCCCTGAACCCTAGACCCTGAACCCTGTACCCCCAACGCCCCCGACCACGGCCGAAGGCTGCGTCAGGCTCTATCCCAGGGTTCCGTTCTATCCCAAGGTCTTGTCAAGAGCCGCCTGATAGTCCTTCTTGGTCTTCAGGCCGATGAACTTCTCGACTTCGTTGCCGCCGCTGAAGATCATCACCGTCGGGATCGACTGAACGCCATACGTGACAGCTGCCTTCTGGCTCGTGTCGATGTTCATTTTTCCGACCTTGACCTTGCCGGCGTAGTCGGCACCCAACTCCTCGATGACAGGCCCCAGCGCCTTGCAGGGCATGCACCAATCAGCCCAGAAATCCACAAGGACCGGAATGTCGGACTGCAGGACCTCGGCCTCGAAATTGTCATCCGTGAATTCGACGGTATTTGCCCCTGCCATCGTGAACATCTCCTTGCTGAGTAAGTCGTCAACAGCGCGATAACTCCGTTTGGCACCTTCACCCAACCCAAGGACGCTTCCACCGCCGACGACAGTGAACGCGACTGAATAGGGAGCGTGAACGGCGTGATTCTAGGAGCTTGCACCGGCGGCGTCAAACAGGCCGACATTCGGGGATTAACGTCAGGCGCATCCCCAAAAAGGCGGCGATTCCGCGGAGGGTGGCACGGTCAAGCAAAGCTTGGCCGTGAAAAGCCGGTACTGGTAAAATTTGGGGGGCATCGGCGTCCCGCCGGTACGAAATCCTCGTTTTCGACCTACGTGCCGGCCAGAGGCCGATGCTCCCCATATCAAGCTGTACCAGTACCGAGAAGCCCAGGCGCACGGCCTAACAAGTTAGACCGTGCCAGCCCCCCAAGATAAGAAAACGCCGCCTCCTGTCGGTCGGGGCCGACGATGTCACCATCGATCGACCGCCGCGACAGGAGGCGGCGTTGGGTATTGCGTGTCGTTCAATTCAACTAGAACGTAAACATGTAATGCAGCCAGAATGCACTCGCATCCCTGCTGGGGCCGGTCGCACTAATGAAGTTGTTGCCCCAAAAGTGCGCGTAGCCGCCCACGAGCTTCTGGTGGCGGTCAATCACGTATTTGAGCGTAAGGTCGAGCTCGTTGCCGACATCATGGCCGGCGCCGCCGAACACGTTCCGCCGTCCGGCGCCACCGCCGGCGTTGTAGAGCGCGTCGCGTTTGGAGTCATTCCAGAAAGTGTGCCACACCAGCTTCGCCGTGAGGTTCTTGCACACCTTGCCGGTGATGTTGACGTTGGTGGCCAAGATGTTCTGTCGCCCGAACAGGTCAAGATCGCCCAGATAGGCATGACCCAGCGGGAACATCTGGTTGAACGTGCCGTGCGTGCTGTCGAACGGATTGTCATCTCCACTGCCGTAGTCGAATCCGATGCCAATCCGCGGCATGCACTTGATGTTCTTGAACGTGTACCCCATCTCGACCCCAGCCATCCACGCCTGGATCGTGTCGCCGGCGAACCGGCCCCACTGGCCGGCCAACTCGGCGTCATAGTCGAAACCGCCGCCACACTTGCCGGCGATGCGACTGCCGATCGTGTACACCGACAAATCGCCTGTGCGCATGTTCGCGTTTCTCAGGTCGCCTGTGTCGCGCAAGGCGAGGAAGTACATGTCGATGACGTGATTCGGAATGGCCTTGCACGTCGTGTACAACCCGTAAAAGTGCTGCTCCTCGCGATACTCGTCCGGCTTGCGATTGAGGCCTTCGGCGATGCTGACGGGCACCGGCCGCATGTAGAAGGCGTCAATCTGGAACTTCTCGTGTTCATAGAACAGCTTGACACCGTCGAACCTGCGGCGCGTATTCGCCCAGGCAAGCGGGCTGACCAAACGCTCCTTGCCGTAAAGGAGTTCCTGTCGACCGACCCGCAACGTCAACGGCACGTCCTCGCCGAGAATCCGCGCGTCCATGAACAGTTGATGGTGGTCGAAGCGGTTCTCGAGGGTACCGTTCATCGCGAAATCGCGATCTTCGAGATGGGCGCTAACGAATTCATAATAGAATCGCAGCAGCTTGCGGTAACGCAGGTCGGCGTGCAATCGATACCGGTGCAGGAAGAACGTGTCCTGCGCAGGCTCAGTGCTGCCGAATCCCGTGTTCGTCGCAGCCTCCAATCGGGCGCGGAATTCCCCGCCAATCGTGAGGGTGAGGTCGTCGGTGATCTTGATCCACTTGATCGGATCAAAGAAGTCCGGCTGATAGCTGCCCTCGGGGCCTTCAAGGTAGCTGAAATCCTCGTCGTAGCGGAGGTTCAGGTACTTCGGTCCCCGCAGGGGCTCCGTCTCCTCGACCGTCTCGGTCGTGGTTTCCCGAGTCTCAATGGTCGTCGTCTCGGTCGGCGGGGGCTCGTCCTGCCCCTGCAAGGCCAATGCATTGTCATTCAGCGTGCCCTGCCCATCCTGGGCGGCGGCGAGCGGTCCTAGCCATAACAGGCAGGCAACACCCGCCAACGCCGAAAGCATGTGTGTTTTTCGCATAACTGCCTCCCACATAACTGGTAACTGGCGATGCACTTCGTTCACGCAACCTCCGTCGGGATGCACAGCGCAGCGGCCGCCGGCCGCTGATGGCCGCCCCGAACCTGGATTTCCAGGGCTGGCGGGGAAGCTATGATCAGCCGCCGAGGCCGAACCAACCCGCAATAACGACCCAGGCGGGCACGACGAACGTGTTGAAAAACGCAGTGATGAACGTCTCAAAGAAATCCGCGACGTTGCCGACCAGCCCGCTGATGAATTGCTCTCCAATTGACATTACCCGTAGCTCCTCAATGAATGGGTTTTTGTGCGGGCGGGCGACTTCCCATCGCCGACAGGTCTGCCTCGATGGCGACCTGCCCGTTGCCCGCATACGTCACTGATGACTCGCGGCCCACACTGCGGGACCGCGCCAACGCGGCATTTTGCCACCGGCCGAAACTGGAGGCAAGTAGGTTCACAAAAAAAAACGGCCGTTTCGAGACAGCGGTGTGGCAGTCTTGCGGTAGCCGGGGACACACAGTCACGCGAACGCTGTATTTTGGCGATTAGTCGCTAATATCGTCCGCCAGGGCAGGTCTTATCGGCCCTGCGAGCCAGGGCAATCGCAAGAATTGCGGATGTAGCGGCCGATCCCCGTGTCGGCCGTAGAACACCAACGGTTTCCGACTGCCGACACAGGGGTCGGCCGCTACACGAGCGCGCAAACCGCTGCAAAGACCACCGCCCGGCCATTCTGGCGATTGCCCTGCCCTGCGAACCTCCGGGGTGCCCCTGTTCCGCGAAGCTCGCCTGGCAGCAGCAACGGGTTTTGGGTAAGTTCATTCGAGATGGCAGAAAGAACCGTCGAACCACGAACAGTGACCGTCTGCCCAACCCGCACGCGCCTCGATGACATCCTCGCAGCGGTCAAGCAGTACTGGGGCTTTACACGCCTGAGGCCGCTCCAGGAGACCGCGATTCAAGCCGAGGTGGACGGGCGCGATTCGCTCGTCGTCCTCCCCACCGGTGGCGGAAAGTCGCTCTGCTATCAGGTCCCCCCCTTGATCACGGATCGGACCGACGTCGTCGTGTCGCCGCTCATCTCGCTCATGAAAGACCAGGTCGACGGCCTTCGCGCGTGCGGCTATCCCGCGGCCGCCTTGCACAGCGGCATGACGCCCGATGACCGCCGACAAACCCACAACGACATCCTCGCAGGTAGTTGCCGGTTGATCTTCGTTGCACCGGAACGTCTCATGGCGCCGGGCTTCCTGTCGCTCCTGTCACGGATCGACGTCCGCGCGTTTGCCATCGATGAGGCCCACTGCATCAGCCATTGGGGGCACGACTTCAGACCGGAGTATCGCCGCTTGGCCGAACTCAAACAGCACTTCCCGCAAGCCAGCCTGCACGGCTACACGGCCACCGCCACCGAGCGCGTTCGGAGTGACATCGTTGAACAGCTCGGCCTCTCGGACCCGGCGCTACTGGTCGGACGATTCGACCGGCCCAATCTGGTGTATCGCGTCGTTCCGCGCGTCGATGTTCGTCAACAAGTGCACGAAGTCATCGAGCGGCATCGCGACGAGGCGGCCATCGTCTACTGCATTTCGCGGCGGGACACCGAGTCGATGTCCGCGTTCCTCCAACGTAAAGGCGTGCGAGCCGACCACTATCACGCGGGCCTCGATGCCGACCAGCGCCGCCGCACCCAGGAGGCGTTTAGCAACGAAGATCTCGATGTCGTCGTCGCCACCGTCGCCTTCGGGATGGGCATCGATCGCAGCAACGTTCGCTCCGTCATCCACGCCGCGATGCCCAAGTCAATCGAACACTATCAGCAGGAAACCGGCCGAGCGGGTCGCGACGGACTCGAGGCCGAGTGCGTCCTGTTCTACTCCGCCGCCGACGTCATGAAGTGGACGTCGCTCCTGACAAAAAGCGCCGAGGAGGCCGGCCGCGGCGAGGACGTGATTCAACCACAGTTGGTATTACTCGAGCACCTTCGGGCCTACTGCCAGCCTTTCCATTGTCGGCACCGCCGCCTCGTCGAGTACTTCGGGCAATCATACGAGGCTTCAGACTGCAAGGCGTGCGATGTCTGCCTCGACGAGTGCGAGAACATCGAGGACGCGACCGCCACCGCCCAGAAGATCCTCTCCTGTGTCGCCCGGACCGAGCAGATGTTCGGCGCCAAACACATCGCCGACGTTCTCGCCGGCAGCGACACCGACATGATCCGCAAGTGGGGCCACCAAGACCTCAGCACGCACGGCCTCATGACCGGTACGCCGCGAAAGAGGTTGGTCAACCTGGTAAATCAGCTCGTCGATCAAGGCCTGCTCACCCGAACCACCGACGGCTTCCACACGCTCAAGCTCAACGCGGCATCATGGGAAGTCATGCGCGGCGACCGCAAGGTCCGGATGCAGTTGCCGCCGGAGAAGACGACCGGTACATCACGACGCGACAAGACGGCCGACCGCGGCTGGATCGGTGTGGACCGAGAACTGTTCGAGTCGCTACGAGCGCTCCGAAGGGACATTGCCCATCAGCGCCACGTTCCCCCATTCGTCATCTTCAGCGACGCCACCCTGCGCGACATGGCCCGCCGAAAACCCACAAGCCCCGACTCGTTCCTCGCCATCCACGGCGTGGGCGAGAAGAAACTCGCCGACTTCGGCGACACTTTCATGGCTTGCATCAAGGCGCATGGCCGGCCATCAGCGGAATAGCGACCAACAGGCGGAATCACGGAGAACGCTGCCGGATCCTACACTTGCTGTGTGCGACAGGTCGACAAGCCGCCAGTGGCACGCCGCGCCACCTCGGTGGGTGACGTAGCATGCCATAATATGACAGCGCTAGAAAGCCGTTTGGGAGCCCTCAACTTTATAGCAGTTCACGGTTGGGTGGGAACGAATCCAGGCAGCGGCCTCACGCTCCTGTGGCACCGGCGTCTCGCCGGTGGGATCACCGGCGAGACGCCGGTGCCACAGGCAATCGCGAAACGCTATAGCCCCGTACGCGTACTTCGAGTTCGGATGAACGTCACAGCTTCGTACGCGGTGATCCCGTGGGCTAACACGTGTCGCGACCAGAGCCGGGGCACGGCCGCTGAAACGACGAGTGACCGTACCCTGCACTCAGGGCAATCGCATGTTCGAGCCAATGCTGGAACAAGGCGCGTACGATCAGAGCCCCGACCGTGAGGGAGGGGTTGGCGCGATTCTGGGCGGTACCGCTCCCTCACGGTCGCGGCTCTGATCCAGAACATGCGATTGCCCTGACCCTGCACTGGTCGGTCGCGGCGATGGTTTGCCTTTCATGCGCCCGTGGGTATCCTTCAGCGTGTGGCGCCCGCTGTCATCAGCGGGGCGGCGGCAAACCAGGGGCTCACCGACATGATGGAGCGCCGGCAAGAGCACACGTGGCAGCCAATCCTCACGGGCAAGCTCGCCGAGCAGGCCCGTCAAGCCATTGAGGCAGTTGCCGAGCGACTGATGATGCGGCTCTGCGGCTCGCACGGCGGCTCCCTATTCGAACCTCAGAATCCCTACTACTACGTCCTCGACCGGATGTACGGCGTCTCGGCGATCGTCGATCGAGCCGGGGCGATGGTCGAGCGCTACGCCTACGGCGCCTACGGTCGCCCGCTGATCCGCGAAAGCTGTGGCCGCGGCGACATGGACAACGACACGGACATGCACCCAACGGTGGACGGCTGGCGCGTCAAGGATGCCGCGGGCGGCGACATCTGGGACCCGCGTGCGGACATGGACGACGACGGCGACGTGGACGCCACGAACGAGACGCTGTACGAGACCAAGGACGACGACTGGCCGCCGCAGACGAGGACTGGCCCGACGGTCGGCCCGGCCATCGACACCGTACTCGCCGTTTATTCCGGGGCGTGCGGCGCGCTGACCGAGCTTGCGTGCAACGATGACGCGCTCTTGGTCTGCGGGCGGTTATCCGAGGTTTGCGTCTCCGGGTTGACGCCCGGCACGACGTACTACATCCAGGCAGCATCGTTCAGCGACTTCGAGCGCGGGCCGATCACGATGGACGTGACTTGTCCATGCCCGTGATCGGATAAGGTCCTTCACAGACGCCCAAGCGGACGCCACGACCGCCGGGATGAAGTTCGACTCCACCTACCAGCGGGACGGCCTGATGCGCGTCGTCGGCCTGGCGCACACTTACCTGACCGAGGAAATGGCCGACAGCGGCTACGAGGACCTCGGCACCTTCGACTACACCTACGACACGAGTTCCAGCGTCGAAACAGCCCTCCAGACGGCCGCGATGGATGAACTCGACACTGACCGATGGTACACGTATGATGACTTGAACCGGCTGGTCACGGCGAAGTACCAGGATGTGATATAGACGTGTGTCTGCCCAAAATACCGGTGACTGTCCCTAATTATAATAATTATAATTATAATTATTGTACATTATTGTACATCGTCGGTGCCAGCACCACGAACGACTCGCCGGTCTTCGCATCGACGGCATTGGCGACCTGGCGGGCATGGCCGTCTTTCAGAGATAGCACGACCGTCTCGCCGATGTGGAAGCCCTCGCGGCGGATCGTGTCGAGGATGGCTTGGGGGACGCGGAGGCTTGCCCTACCCTCACTCCCCAGTCCCACGGAATGTCGTGCCTGCCGCTGCTTTGGCCATCGTCAGTCCGTCCCTTGTCGACAGGTGGTCTGCCAGCCAAGCGTAGGCCAACTCGCGGGCTTCGGCGGGGAAGTGGTCTTCCTGGCGGTGGAAGTATACGGCGAAGGCCCCCGGTGCTGCACTGCGGGCGTAGCGTTCGCTGATCGGGCCTACGGCGTCGAGCCAGCCGGCGCCGGAGCTACCCCCTTGGAACTTGGCGATCAGCAACAGGGGCCGCGGGGCGACGAGCATGGCCACGCGGTCGAAATCGAAGGGCAGATTCTCCGGGTCCTTCAAGTAGGGGCGCAGGCGAGGGTAATAGGTGTAGTCCTCCGGATCGGGGCGGGCCCATCTCTCCCGCCTGGGATCGGTGCGGATGACCGCCACCCCACGATTGACCACCGCCGCCTTGATACGCGGGTCGAAGGCCGCCAGCATCAAGGTGTCATGACCACCCAACGAGTAGCCGATGGCCCCGATCCGATCGGGATCGACGAAGTCGTAGCCGACGAGGAAATCCAGGGCCCGCTGCAAGTCCCAGACCGCCTTGCCGCCGGCGGACCAGTCGGGCCAGCGGCGATAGAGTTCGGAGGTGTCCCACGGCTTCGCCCCCGGTCTGAGGCGCTGGCCGGCCCAGAACTGATCGGGGGCGAAGCAGACGAAGCCGCGACGGACCAGGTGGAGCGCATAGTGAAGTTGCGGGTTGCCTTGCAGGCCGGCCGGCAAGTCCTTGCCGAACGCCACCGTCTTGTGCGGACACAGGACCAGCGGGCGGCGGTCATTGGCCGACGGGAGCGGCTGGGGAATCAGCAGGTACCCGAAAGCCCGGTCTGCGGGCTCGACCCAGTAGCTGAGCAGCCGCCGAACATGGTCGCCGGCGTCCACCTCCTCCTCGATCCTGACTTCGGGGTCGATCACCTCGGTGGGGCCGTGGCCGATGATTCTTGTCAGCTCTACTTCGATTGCCGAACGCGGCTTGGCAACGTGGGGCGACGCCCGGCGGTCGTCGTGATTTCCACCGATCGATATGGCCGCAATGCCGCATATCGCTACGGCCTCGGCGCAAGCGACCCCCCAGATCAATTGTCGCGCCGACGGTTTCCGCCAAGGCTTCATCAGACGGATTACTCCAGGTCGGCGCGCGCCCACATCTGCTAGCTCCGCCACCGCTGATCTCTCACGCCATAGCTCTTATCGGCCGGCCCGAGTCCTGCCCTTTGGGCCGAGTCGGGGACGACGTTCTAATCACCAGGGTCTAACTCGCCTCCCGCTATGCTGCGGCGCGTCGGGGGGGCTGGCTCATGCTGGCATTGTACTCGCAACCCGTCTAGTCACGCTCCGGATCACCTTCGCGGATAGCCGTTGCCCGTTGCGGCCGACGTGGCCCATCGATTCAAGCTTTTTAATTAGTGAGGAATTAGGGACGAGGAATTAGGGACAGTCACCGTTTTTTACGCAGACATACGCCTATATCAAGATTCCCGTAAATCCTGGCAATTGCGAAGATATGCGAGTCGATGCGACATCGTGCGAGCACGCTGTCAGCGGGGTAATGGGCGATACAGGGCTCGAACCTGTGACCTTGCGGGTGTGATCCGCACGCTCTAGCCAACTGAGCTAATCGCCCTCTACACACGCCGTTCGTTCGGCCGGCCATCGGATCATCCGTCCGATGGGAGACGTGCCGCTCGTGGCGGTGTGACGGATGGCATTGTATCGTCCGGCGTCGTCAAGGCAAGCCCATTCATATCGCTCGAGACGGGAGGATGGGGCCGTCTTGATTGACCGTTTCCAGGTTTTGGCCATCCGGCTCAGTTTTCATCGAGGAGCGTCTGGACGAACGGGGCCAGATCCAGGCCGGAGAGGTTGCCGTCGCCGTTGAGGTCTCCGCGATCGGGGTCGCAGCCCGGGTAATTGGTCAGAAACAGATTCGGGTCCAGCAGCGCCATGACGAAGGCCGGGATGTCGAGATTGTTCAACGCGCCGTCGCAGTTCATGTCTCCGGCGGTGTCGGACTGGTAGGCGAATACGTTATTCCCGGTGCCGCAGACCACGAGGACGCCGCCCTGTCCGATCACCGGCCCGCCGACGTTGACACCTGGCACCGGCACGCTCCAACGCAACGTGAGATCGGCGTCCAGGGCGTACAGCGCGCCATCGCTATAGCCCCCATTCGTCAGGAAGACCTTGCCGGCGGCGTCGATCGCGATGCGCTGACCCGATGCCGAATCGGTGACGAGCGTCGGCGAGGTGTCGAGCGTGCTGCCCGTCGCAGGATCCAGCCGGAGAATCGTCAGGTCGAACGTGTCGCCGTTGTCGGCGATGTCGTAGGTGTAGACTGAGCCGTCCGGGCCGACCGCAAACGACGAGAACGGTACATAGGGCAGCGGCGTACGCCACTTCTCGACGAACTCGGCGCCGGTATCTTCGAAGGCGACGAGGGCGTCGGTGGCAGGGACGCTTTGCGTCCGCGGAGCGTAGACGGTGCCGTCGGGACCAACGAACAGGCCTATCTGCTGTGAAGCGCCACCGCAAATGCCGGCGCTGGAGTAAAGCCTCGCCCCGCTGACGAGGTCGAAGGCCGCCAACGTGGGACCGTCGCCCGTGTTGGCCTCCCACACGTAGATGCGATCGCCGAAAACGGCGGCCTGGCAGCCGTTCGTCGTCGGGCAGGTCCTCGGCGTCTGCCAGATGGTCGTGCCGTCGATCCTGCTGATCCGTGCGAGAGAATCGAAGTTTCCGGCGATGATGTCGCCGTTGGGTGCAAACGCGAGGCTCTCCGTTGCTCCCTCGTCGATGAGGTCTTCGGATTGCCAGATGATGGAGCCGTCGGCCACATCCAAGGCGTAGAGATAGTCGAGGTTCGTGTTGCCTGCTCGGGTGGCGTAGACCTGGCCGTCTCTCACGGCTGAGACGCGGCTCCGCCAGGAAGTGGCGGGAAAGTCAAACGGCAGTTGGGCCGTCCATAGCTCCTGGCCGGTCGTGAGATCGTGTGCGACGATCACGGCTCCGCTTTCGAGGAACCAGGTTTGGATGCGGCTGAGCACCAGGGTGTTGTTTTCGCAAGCGCCTTGTTGCGCGACAAGCGACGGGCGACCGCCTTCCCATAGGAGGTCGGCCCCGGTCGGGCCGGTCTCGATCGAGAGGCCGGAGCGCGTGGGATCGCCGCCGACGCCTGTGCGCCAGCCGTCGGTTGCCACCGCCATTTGTGGAATCGACACGAGCAGCGTGATGATGAGGATGGTACCACTGACTTGTTGAAGTCGGCCCCACCGCGCGCGGTGATTATGCTTGGTCATCTTCTATAGCCCCCCAGTTTGCGTGAATCGATGGCGCACTGCCGCGGCGGAGCGGGCTGCGCAAGTTCGAGTCTCACCAGATGTTATGCGGCTGCGAACCCGATCTCCATCGATAGCGTCCGCCGGCACTGGCCTCAAGGTCCGAAGACAGGAAGAAGTAGATAATCACCAGTCATGGGTGGTTTGAAGCGGCAGCCGATAAGCGGTGTGATCGGACGAATAACGAAAAAGGGAAGCGCCCTCGACGCGGCACAAGGAACCGTGACAGTTACTGTGGTCCGCGACACCGAAGGTGGCGTCGGCCCCGCGGGGCCGACGCATCAATCGTGTGGGATGGGCAATTTTGCCCATCTGCTGATCGGCTCAACAAATGGGCAAGCCAACGCATCAATCGCGTAGGATGGGCAATCTTGCCCATCTGCTGATCTGATTCAGTAGGTAGCGTTGGCCCCCCGTGGCCGACGTATCAATCGCGTAGGATGGGCAATCTTGCCCATCTGCTGATCGGCT
>JAUVGW010000057.1 GCA_030593565.1 Phycisphaerae bacterium
CGGCCCGCCGGCCATTTGAACCGGGATTGCAAATGCGACGTGCTGTGGCGGGAAGCACGTGCCGGCATCGTTGCATATCTGGTACTGCACGATGCCGCGAACCCAATGCGGCGCGCTGTCCGCGTCCTTATCCACTTCGACGGGAATCTTGAAGGCGATCTTGCCCGTGTACTCGCTGAGCTTGCCGAGAATCTTGTCCGTGCGTTCGTGCGGCTTGGCATATTCAACATCGCCGACGTCGAAGCCCCCGGTTCGCTCGACAAAGACCACCGCGGGAATCAGGTAGTCCTGGTGCGGTTTATGTGACTGCATGTGGTGCCCGGCTTCGATCTCGGCCGTGAGCGTGGCGGTGAACGGCTCGCCGGGCTTGACGGCCTCCTTGTCAATCGAGCCGGCGAGCTTGACGTGCTTCACCTTGTCGGCCGGCAATGGCAGCGCATCCCGTGCCTGTTGGAACAGCTTCTCGTTAGCAGGCTTGATGTCGGCGCCGGTGGCCGCGACGGGCAGGCTCAGTGAAACCTCCGCCTCGCCCGGCACGCACTGGCCCTTGTTGCAGACGAGCCAGCTTCCCTTGATGATGAATCGCGCTTCGTCGCCCGGCGCGGCGGACTCGGGGGCCAGCATTGGCACGATCAACACGGCCGCGCGTTCATACACGTTGCTCGTCTCGCCGAGCGTCTTGTCGTACTTGGCTTCCGGCACGGGATAGCGAACACGACCCACCTTGTATCCGTCGGGCGCGATGATCCGGATTTCGGTGGGCAGACCGACCAAGCCCCCGGGATTCTGCCAGTACACGTAATAGTCCTTGTCCGGCGTAACCGACACGGCCAAGTTGAACAGCTTGCCTGCGGCGATCGCTTCGCGATCGGCGAAGCCCTGCACCGTTACGGGACCGGCCTTCTTCGGCTGGCTACTGGGAGAGCCAAACGCGGAGCCGGAAAGACCCGCCAAGGCCCAGAAGGCGACGAGACAGCGCTGGCATCGGAACGATCGTATTTCACGGTTCATGCGTGTTCCTCGAAGGCCGGTTCATCAGGGAGGGGGACAGTCTGCCCCGCAACGCTCGGATTCCCTGCATTACACGGTCGTGGAGCGAAGGCCCTTTCCCGGAATATTTCACCACAGGATGCATCCGGTAGTTGGCATCCCACCAGCACGGCGCGAAACAGGTGGTAATCACATCCCGGGGCCGGCGAGCCGGCCTGCTCGTGTCACCCTTGAAGATCGCTATGCGCCTACAAGTTCGGGGGGCCCCGGGCGCGGCCCGCAGGACCCTATGCTCGCTGCTGGCCGGCATTGTAGCGCATTCGGCCCGATCAGCACACGGGCAAACCCATAACTCGGGATAAACAGACGCGTTGAACCTGTTACAAAAAGGAAAACTTGTTCTTGACGGATACAGACAGTCAGATATAATGATGGCAGTAAGGGTGCGGAAACCCGCCCCTTTTTACAGATAGATTGTCTTGATTTAGTCCGGCGGAAGCGGGCCCGTACGCCGGTGGAATCGTCGCGGCGTCACGATCCGCATCCGCTAAGAAAGGAGTTCGGTTTCCTCCGCCCATAGAGCGGACGGAATGGGGGCGCAGTTGAGGACCTTGGTTTCTTGCGCATCGACAGCCACCCGCGCAAGCTGCGGTGATCGAGGATTCGGTCCGATCCCGCGACGAGTCGCATTGCCGGCACATCGCAAGACGTCGGGCGCACCGAAGTCGCGTTGATGTGAAGGTTTCAAGCGGAGGTGTTCGGAGTCGGCTCGTGTCTGAATCGGCTTGTCAAACAGCGATATGAGTTCGCAACTCGGTTGATAAGTCGCCGGCGTGCTCGGGTAGCATATCGTACTCGCCTGTCAGACGGTCGTTGATGGTCGTCTGCCACCGACGAGCGGGTTGTCGGATCGGTCCGGTATCTGTCGACGCGCGCGGTCTCTCCAGTCGCGCCCCTATCTTCCAGTAGACCATTGACTTGATGGCTTGAGCGGTTGCGCGTGCGCGGCGGCGCTGCTTGGATTCTTCAATCCGGGCGAGGCGGTTGTCCCGCACACGAAGCGCGCCGTGGTGTTTGTGCTTATGCGAAATGCACGAATCAGAAAGGTGAACTTAGATGGGATCTGTGGTATTGGCACAGGTCTCGACGGGCGGCTGGGTATTCGTGGGCTTCATCCTTGGAGCCGCATTGGGAGCGGCCGGGACGTGGGTCTATCGCTCGCTCCAGGCCAAGGCGAAACGAACGTCCGCGGAAAACGAAGCGGAACGTTTGATTTCGGATGCCACGAGCAAGGCTCAGGGAATCACTCGAGCGGCCGATGTCGAGACCAAAGCGACGTTTCTGAAACGCCAGGAAGAATTTGACAAGCAGACCGCGGCCACGCGAAACGAAATTCGCGATGCCGAGAAGCGGCTGGACAAGCGGGAGGATCAACTCGAGAGCCAAATCGATATGCTCCGAATCAAGGAGCGTAACATCGAGAAGACGGAGAAACAGCACAAGGAAAAGCAATTACAGATTGACAAGAAGGTGGCGGAGGCGGACGACCTGCTCGCTCAGCAGCGAAATGAACTGCTGAAGGTAACTCAGTTGTCCATCGAGGATGCCAAGAAGCAGCTTTTCACGCGGCTGGAGCAGGAGCTGGAACACGAATGCGCCGAGATCGTCTCCAAACGGGTCAGCGAAGCCGACGACGAGTGCGAGGAGCGTTCTCGTGAGATCATCGTCACGGCGATTCAGCGGTATGCGGCCCCACACACGGCCGAATCGACGATCGGCACCATCGACATCCCCTCCGACGAGATGAAGGGCCGCGTGATCGGCCGCGAGGGCCGGAACATCCGCGCGTTCGAGAAGGCGACGGGCGTCGACATCATCGTGGATGACACGCCCGGCGTGATCGAGGTGAGTTCCTTCGATCCCATCCGGAAGGAGGTCGCCATCCAAGCGATGAACCGCCTGTTGCGCGACGGGCGCATTCACCCCACACGGATCGAGGAAGTCGTCGAGGAAGTCCGCACGGAGACCGAGAAGGAAATTGTTGAGCACGGCAAAAAGGCGGCCATGGAGGCCAACGTCCAGGGGCTCAATAAAAAGCTGATCAACTTGCTCGGGCGCCTGCACTACCGGACGAGCTACGGCCAGAGCGTGATACGCCATTCGATTGAGGTTGCCTATCTGTGTCAGGTGATGGCCGACGAGTTGGGCTTGAATGGCACACTCGGTCGCCGTTGCGGCTTGCTGCACGATATCGGCAAGGCGGTCGATCGCGAGGTTGAGGGCGGGCACCCGGCGATCGGCGAGGATATCTGCCGCAAGTTCAACGAGCGCAGCGAAGTCCTCAACGCCATTCTCGCCCACCACGGCGATGCGCCGGCCACCAGTCCCTACACGCCCCTGGTCGCCGCGGCGGATGCCATCAGTGCGGCCCGCCCCGGCAGCCGGCGCGAATCACTCGAACGTTACATCAAGCGGCTCAAGCAACTGGAAGACATCGCCGCCGGCTTCGGCGGCGTGAAGCAGGCCTACGCGATCCAGGCCGGCCGCGAGGTCCGCGTCATCGTGGACGCCAATAGGGTCGACGACGCCAGTGCGATGAACATTGCTCGAAACGTCGCGAAGAAGGTCGAGGCCGAGATGACCTATCCGGGCGAGGTCAAGGTCACCGTCCTTCGCGAGGTTCGCGCCGTTGAATATGCGCGATAGTGCTCCGTCAGCGCTGAAGGGCCTGTCGGTCTAACAGTACGGCGCAACGTAGGCAGCGACTATGCCCAAGAGCCCCGGAGTCACCGAGCCGGCTCGCCCAACAGCCCCGGGCGGAAGCCCGGGGTTGCTCTCGCCCGACAGGAAAACCGGCTCGAGACGAGCCGGCTCGCTGGGTCGGGGGCTCTTTGAACGCCGTTCGAGGCGACTTAGCGCCGTCATACTAACGCCGACACCGAGATAGGATTGTCGGCACAGTCGTCAGGCCACTGGAACTCGACCGGAGGCAGATCATCATGAGCCGCCGCAGATTTCCCTTGATGTTCATTTCGTTGCTCGCAGGTGTGATGGTGCTGTGTGCCACGGTGCCGATGACGCCTTGGTTGTCACCGGCCGGTGCATTCGGCGATGAGCCGAATGACAAGGTCAAGGGTGAAAAGTCCTCCAAGAAAGGACCCGGCAAAGAAGGCGTCCGTAAGAAGCGTAAGAAGGGCAAGAAGAAAGCCGACATGTCCGAAGTCCCCGCCGACGAGAAGGCCGAGACGGAAGCGCTACGGCAAGTCGGCGAGGCCTTCAAGCTCAAGCGTACGCGGCACTACTCGATCGTCTTTGACACGAGCAAGAAAGACGTCAAGACCTTCGGCGTGGCGATCGAGAAGACCTACCGTTCATGCGTGAACTATTGCCTCAAGCTCGGCTTCGATGCGAAGCAGCCGAAGAAGAAGCTGCTGATCTACTACTTCGAGGAACACGGAGCCTACAGCAACACCTCGCAATCGCTGGGCAAGGGCCAGCTCTCCCAAAACATGCCGGGCGTATACTTCCCTGACCTGAACTTCAGCATGTTCTACAACTACCGGAACCAAGACTCGTTCAAGCGCGCCAGAGAAGAGGCAGAGCAGAGCATCGCCCGGCTTCGCGAGCAACTGAGACGCGGTAACGTCTCACGGCAACAGCGCAAGAACATCCAGAGACAAATCGCCGCCGCCCGAAGGCAGGCCAACCGAAGCGACCTCATCGGCGGAGACGCGAGCGAGTCCACCGTGCAGCATGAGGTGTCTCACCAAGTGTTGTGGAACATCGGGTTCCACAACGCCAAGGCCTTCCTGGCCAATCCGCGTTGGTTCGCAGAGGGCACGGCGATGATGTTCGAGCCGATCAGCGACGGACGAAGTGCGAATTTCGGGGCGGTCAACCAACAGCGCCTTCGAGGCTATCGGGCGCTGCTGCGCGGGGGACGTCTGATTCCCGTCCGTGAACTGGTGTCGGACTTTCGATGCTTCGGCCCGCGGACGATCGAAGTCGCCTACCCCGAGAGCTGGGCCCTCGTTCATTATCTCAACCGCACGAAACGAAAGCAGATCAAGAAATACGTCGTGGCCATCAACAAACGGCCGGAAGATTTTATCCCCATGCCGGAAGCCGAACTGGCCACCTTCGAGGAGGCCTTCGGCAAGCTTGATGAGAAATGGGTTCGCCGCTGGCACAAGTGGATGGAGAACGTACGCTAGCGCGGGTCAATTCCAAACGTAGCGGCCGACGCCCCTGTCGGCCGAGTGGTTGGGTGCCCCATCCTTTCAGAAAGAAAGGGTGGGAGGCTGCCGTGCAGGGGATTCCCATCCTTTGCTCCGCAAAGGATGGGGCACCCACCGAGACGTTGGTGTCATAGGCAGGCGGGAATGGATCTAATCGAACAGGTCCTCGAGGAAGTCGGCTACATTGTCGTCGTTGACGTCGTCGAAGCTCTCCACGTCGCCGCTGTCGTCGGTATGTTCCACGTCCACGTCGGCGCGGAAGTTGAAGATCGTGCCGCTCAGCCGAATGCGGATCGTGTCGCCGCAGTCGAACTCGCGATCACGGCGTAGCTTCTCGTCCCCGCCCACATCGCCCAACGGAAAGCCGTTGCCTTCTTGAAACGTCGCGCCGCCGAAAATGATCAACTCGAGATCGCCGTCACATGCGAGCCGGATGCTCGCTGACTGATTCGCCTGCAACACACCGTTGTTCCCGAAACCGGTAATCTGATCCTCGTCCTCAAACCCGTCTTCCCAGAAGTTGCTGCTCTCGCTCGTGCGAATATCCGGCACGGCGGTGAACGACGTATTGTTTTCGATGACGATTAGTACGCTTGGGCCGAAAAGCCCGGCGATGTTACCGAGGTCCAGGCTGTCGCAGGCAAACGTCAGACACAATATCGCCGCGGCCGGCAGACGAATCAGGCGGGTGGTTTTGTTTCTCACGAGTACGGTCTCCTTGCGACGCAATGGTCCAGCGAGCCGGGCCGTCCCCGGCCCGGTCCGGTGTGAGGACACGCCGGTTTCCCGCAATCGATTTATCGTCCATGTTTCCGGGCGTCGCCACCTATTACTACAGCGCCACATACCCTTCGAGGTGGCGATTTGGTACACAGCCCCCCGCGGAAGCGGAGGGTTCTCGAGCGTCCAGACACGTCCCTGAACCCCTCGCTGCCGCGAGGAGCTAAACGTGGTATTCATCACACTCAATCCACGCAGCGTACGCGGTTTACAGCTCGCTCAACAGCGCTGGTGGCGCTGTAGTACTATTTGGCCGGCCGCTCGTCACGCCAACGGATGATGCAAAGGTGTACGATCCGTGACCCGCACACGCGGTGTGAAGCCCCCCGGAGACGAGGTTCAGCTCCTCGTGGGGTACGTGTCCAGCGATTCCTGGGTGTGGCACGAACAAGCGGCTGAGACATGGTGGTGTTGGCCAGGGAAACGGTGTCGATGACAACGGCGCTCGCCACAATCCAAGCAGCGGAGCTTGTCCGTGGGCGTTCGACGCCAGTCAATGCCGAGGAAACACGGACAAGGATCGCCCATGAAAGCGTTTCGGTTCGATTGAAGCCTCTTCGGGGGCGATCCTTGTCTGTGCCACACCGGTCGCTATGCATGTACCTCGCGGGAGTGAGGGTTCACCGATTCATCCGGGCCGGCGAGAATCCCCCGCTTCCGCGGGGGGCTGAGGACCATGTGTCTCCCGGATAGGCTATAATCGATCGGATGATAACCTCTGCACCCAGCCCGATATGCGCGCGACGCCCCAAACTCGTGTGGACATCCCCGGACTTTCGAGTAGAGTGTAGGGTAGGCCGCCACAAGATGTTGTGGCCGATTCAGTTCGGAAGGATTCCTCGCGCCTTCCGCGAAGGTGAAATCAGATGATACGACGCAATTGGAAACTTGCCATCTTGTGTCCGGTGGCGATGTGGGCGATCTGGACGCCGCTGTCCGTGCTGGCCGAGGTCAAGGACATCTCGGGAACCGCTACGGCGACCATCATCCAGTTCAACGGAATCATCGAAGTCCAGCGCGACTTCAGCCAGGAGGTCGTACCGGTGACGCGGACCACTCCGCCGGCCGTGGCGCGGGCTCGCCTCGATCGGCTCCTGCAGGACGGCAATGTCACCGCCGCCGGCCAGGCCGTCGCGGTACTCGATGCACCCGACCTGTTCGGCTTCAGCGGTCCCAATGATGCCGGCCTGGATCTGGGCGCATTCTCGGACGATTCCTTCACCAGTTGGTTCGTCGAGGGTACCGTCACCGAGAATCGCGCGATCGTCATCGGCCCGGGCGAAATCAGCGGTGATTTCGTGCCGGGCGAGCCCACGCTCGCGAGTAGCAGGGTCGTTCTGTCCGGCGTGATGTTGATCACCTCGCTGGATCCGAGTCACAACCTGACAGGGACGGAGGTGAGCCTTCTGGTCCGCGTGACCCGGCGCGAGGAGGATGTGGACCCAGCGGTCGTCCTCGAAGGTGGGATCAAGTTACGAGGCGGTCCCGCCGGCTCTGTCGAAGTCGAGGATGTAACGGGGGCGTTCGAGGGAAAGGCTCCACCGCTCATTGACTTCTCGGACCTTCCGCTGGACCTGCCGCTTGCCCGGGCGATCCTGTTCGCGGGACTCGAGCTACCCTACGAGTACGAGTTTGTGGCGGAGCACCCGTTCGACCTCGAACTGCTGGTTGAATCGCAGATTCTCACGCCACCGAACGGTACGGGCGCTGCCGCCGTCTTCGGATTGCCTCAGGACGGCTTCGCCGCGGTGTTCCAGCGCGTCAAGGAAGACGATCGCGGCAGGCAACTGGCGGACGAGATCGCCCGGCATGTGGATACGACGGGAGTCGCGTACGTCCAGCCGCCCGCCGTTTCCTTGTTTCCACCGTTGTTCCCGCTTTGCGGGGGCCTGGGCGTCGAGGCGTTTGGGTTGGTCCTGGCGGCCGGCTTTTGTCTGACGGCAGTACGCATCAGCAGACGTCCGGCGACCCGAAAAGGTAAAAGGGGCTAAGGTACCGGTGTTTGCGGCCAAAGCGCCAGAAGGAGAAATCATCGTCCTGTGCCTGGTGTTGCTCGGCACCCTGTGCGTGCTGGCATTCCTGGTCGTTCTTGTCCGGCGATGGACCGTCTCGAAGCCGAATACCAAGGAAGACGACGAGTGGTCGCTGCAACATTTGCGCGACATGAAGGAGAAAGGCCTGATAACAGAGAGCGAATTCGAAGCGCTCAAGGTCAAGATGGTTGCCGCTTCACGCAAGAATTGCGAATAGCGAATGATGAATAGCGAAAGGAAGCGGAAGAGACGGCACCGTCATGGAAGCGCACCGGTCGCTATTCGTTGCTCCCCGGTTTGCCGGCCTGCGGATCTGGATGGGAATGATATCAAGGACGCGGTTGCCGACAGTCGATAAGTTGCGTGCGGCAATCGACTACGCTGCAGAGAAGCGTGTCATACGGCTGAACACGTTCACTCGCCACAACAGTAAGGAAACCTGACGTTGACAGACAAATCGAAAGGCGGCGGATACGGCACCAAAGGCTCACGCGGGGCTAAAGGCGGCACCAAGCGCCGGCGCGCCAGCATTTGCAGTTTCTGCGGCAAGACCCACCGGGAAGTCGGGCCCATGGTCGAGGGGCCCAACGACACATATATCTGCGCCGGTTGCGTCGACCTTTGTCACAACATCATCCGTCAGGAAAAACGCAAGGCGAGCGGCATCAGGTCGATGTTTCAGAAGATTCCCACGCCACGGGAAATCATGGAGTTTCTCGATCGTTACGTCATCCGGCAGGACCTCGCCAAGAAGGCCCTCGCGGTCGCCGTTCACAATCACTACAAGCGCCTTACTCACGCTGACCAGGCCGATCCGGACGATGTCGAGATCGATAAGAGCAACATCCTGCTCATCGGCCCGACGGGCTCCGGCAAGACGCTGCTCGCACAGAGCCTCGCGCGGGTGTTGGACGTGCCCCTGGCGATCGGCGATGCAACCACCCTCACGGAAGCCGGCTATGTCGGAGAAGACGTCGAGAATATCCTGTTGCGCCTGTTGCAGGTGGCGGATTTCGACCTCGAGGCGGCACAACGCGGCATCATCTACATCGATGAGATCGACAAGATCGGTCGCAGCAGCGGCAACGTGAGCATCACACGCGATGTCTCGGGCGAGGGCGTCCAGCAGGCCTTGTTGAAGATGCTCGAAGGCACTGTCGCGAACATCCCCCCGCAAGGCGGCCGCAAACACCCGGAGCAACAATACATTCAGATGGACACGTCGCAGATCCTGTTCATCTGCGCGGGGACCTATTCCGGCCTTGAAGAAATCATCAAACGCCGTACGGGCGGCAAGAACATCGGGTTTGCCTGCGAGGAATCGGGGGATGCCGATATCACCGCCGAGCGTACGGAGTTGCTGCGGCAAGTCGCCCCCGAGGACCTGGTCGAGTACGGCATGATTCCGGAGTTCGTCGGCCGGCTGCCTATCGTGACGGCCCTCGGACCGCTCGACGAAGGCGCTCTCACCAAAATCCTCACCGAACCCCGCAACGCGCTGTGTCGCCAGTATGCCAAGATGTTTGAGCTGGCAGGCAGCACACTCGAGTTCACCGACGAAGCCCTCCATGAGATCGCACGGCTCGCGCTAAAAAGGGACACCGGCGCACGGGCGCTGAGGGGCGTGATCGAAGACATGATGCTCGACATCATGTTCCACCTACCGGAAGACGGCAAGCAGGGCCGATACGTCATCACCGACGCCGTCGTCCGAGGCGAAGAATCCACCAAGCCGATAAAAAAGCAGCGGCGAAAAGAATCGGCCTAAGGGTTCATTCCATCTGTGTTTGCCGGTAGTAGCGTCGGCCCCCTGTGTATGCGAGGGGGAACCTTTCCATGCTTTTACGTCGGCCACGGGGGGCCGATGCTACGCGCAACTTCATTCGGAATGGACCACTAATGTCCCATCAACGTCCGGTTTTCGGGTGGCACGATCTGGCGCAGCTCAATTGATGGGTACCACTGGCGGCGCGCCCACCAGTGTTCACGGACAGACAAGTTGCCCGTGGCACAGGCAAGCATGAAATGCCATAACTGAGCACACGTAGCGGCCGATAATGGAATCGCTGGAGCGCCACTCGCCCGGCGTTGCGAAAACCGCCTTATTGTCGTCTTTGCTGGAACCGATGTTCTAGTGGGCACCGTGTTGGTGCGGTTGAGCTCGATCAGCCGAACCGTCGGCAGAGGGGGAAGTTCCGGTGGCTTCGACAGCATCACAGCCAGTCATGATGATCTGCCCGCATCTCAAGTGTCGCAAGGTCCTACAGGTGCCGGCGAAGTTTCGCGGCCAGCAAGTCAAGTGTCACTACTGCGCCACGACCTTCGCGGTCCCGACCGTCGACAAGGATAACGGTTCCGCGAAGACGGCAGGTTCCAAGTAGCACAGTTCGCCTAGCCTAACATGACAACCTAAAGTGGGTGTCGACTACGCCTATGAGCCCCCGATCCGGCGAGTCGGCTTGGATTAAGCCGGTCTTCCTGTAGGTAGGGGGGAGCTTGCGGGATGGGGGAGTGTGCCGTCCGAGAAAGCTGGGCGTTGGGCCGGACGTAGTCGTCACCCACGTTGCGCTATTCTGCTAAGCTGTTTGGGCTTGCTCGGCTTCTTTCTCGGGGGCCGGGGCCGGGCGTCGGAGTTCAGTGAGTTCCTTTTTTGCGTCAGCCCACATCTTGTAGGCCTCCTTGCGGTTACCTCGCTTGTATTCCTGGCCGGCTTCCATGCGTTTTCGCTTGATGTCCTTTGACTTTCGCATTGTGCCTGTTCTCCACAGTTGTCTATATTTTCATGGCGCCTCCGGCGCGTCGCCGCGCCGGGAACCGCTAAAGGTGGATCCTCCCCTTTTTTCTCTCGGCGTCGAGGCGAACGGGGAACCGCTCGACGAACCGTGCATTATAGCGAATCAGCGGCGGTTGCGAGGCCACGGAGCGGGCTTGGGCGGAGTCGAGCATGGGATTTGTCGTGTGCCGCAGCCCGCGACGAATGTAAGTCGTGAAACAACGGGACTTTACGAGCATCAGTCTGATACGAAAATTCCACAGAAATCGTGGTTGACATGGCTGGGAATGGTGATACATTACTGGGCTGCAAGTGAATGGCCCTGTCGGATTGCCTGTAGGGTGTCCGACGATTAAGAGTGGCGGATCTTGCTCGAATGGAAGCTTGACATTGCGGCGGACGCATCGGGGTGACTGCTGAACGGCGCCTTTTTTGACGGCGTTTGCCACCGGCGGTTCCGGTGGTTTTTTTGTCGGCTGAATGTAGGGCCTCCGATGGCTTTTCGGCCCCAACAGTGCGAGCGGCCTCGTGCCGAAGAGAACGATAGCTGATGGGCCTGGGCACGCGACGCATTGCACCGGGCGCGCGGGTAGAGTAGGGCTCGTAGCTCAGTTGGTTAGAGCGCGTCCCTGATAAGGACGAAGTCGGTGGTTCGAGTCCACTCGAGCCCATTGGGAGTGGGGCGGGAGCGGCGAAGGATTAGAGGTGGCGTGGCCGAGCGGGTCTCGGCCGATGAAAAGAAACCGAGCACGCCGGCGGCATCTGGCATCGCGAGGAATCGGATCAACCGATCCGTTAGGTTGCGAATCGGGGCCGTAGCTCAATTGGGAGAGCACTAGCTTTGCAAGCTAGGGGTTGCCGGTTCGAGCCCGGTCGGCTCCATTGACTGTTCGCGGCGTTGATGGGCGGGGGCAGGCGTTTCAAGCTTCGGGTGACTCGTCGAGTCGGTCGAAGCCTGCGACGGCTGTCGCGGGGCGAGGATTTTTGGTTTCGGGCGTATAGGCCTGGGGTGGGAGATCGTCGCGGCTCTTTGACATGTGAATAGATTGGATATGTGTGTGATCTCATCACACGACCTTAATTCTCTATTCTTCGTGGCCTTGGCCGGTTTGTCCGGGTGTGGCTGGCGGAGATAGAGCGTCGAACGGCGGCTAACCGCATCTGATGGAAGCGGCTGGGCGTTGTGGGTGTATGCCGGTGCAAGCCGGTGTTTGTTCCTGCATCGTCGCGACAGCGATTCATCGATGTGGTCAAGCTTTTAAGGGTGCATGGTGGATGCCTAGGCGTCCAGAGGCGATGAAAGACGTGGTAGGCTGCGATATGCTCCGGGGAGTTGTCAAACAAGCGTTGATCCGGAGATCTCTGAATGGGGAAACCCGATATCGCTCAATAGGCGGTATCACTGGCGTGTGAATGTATAGCGCGTCAGAGCTAACCCAGGGAACTGAAACATCTAAGTACCTGGCGGAAAGGAAATCAACCGAGACTCCGTAAGTAGCGGCGAGCGAAAGCGGACCTAGCCCAAACCGGGCTTCGGCCCGGGGTTGTGGGGCCTCGAGGAGTTACAAAGGCGCGGTTAGCAGAATGGTCTGGAAAGGCCGACCATAGAAGGTGACAGTCCCGTATGCGAAGACCGATGCCCTCCGTTGAGAGGATTCCCAGAGTAGCACGGATGCCGTGGAACTCCGTGTGAAGCCGGGGGGCCCACCCTCCAAGGCTAAGTACTCCTGGACGACCGATAGCGCACAAGTATGGCGACTGAAAGGTGAAAAGTACCCCTACTAGGGGAGTTAAAAGTACCTGAAACCATGCATCTACAAGCAGTCGAAGACCTGATGGTTGATCTTCGGATCAACTCTGGTCGACGGCGTACCTTTTGCATAATGGACCGGTGAGTTACTCCTCTGTGGCAAGGCTAAACCGTTCAGCGGTGGAGCCGTAGCGAAAGCGAGTCTGAATAGGGCGTCTAAGTCGCAGGGGGTAGACCCGAAACTGAGTGATCTACCCATGGGCAGAGTGAAGTACCCGTAACAGGGTACGGAGGCTCGAAGCCGTAAACGTTGAAAAGTTTTGGCATGACCTGTGGGGAGGAGTAAAAGTCTAATCAAACTCAGAGATATCTGGTTCTCCCCGAAAATGCTTTAGGGCATGCCTCAGGCCACTACACCGTGGGGGTAGAGCTACTGAATGGATCGAGGGGGCTACCCGCCTACCTCCTCCAATCAAACTCCGAATACCGCGGTGCTTATCCTGGGAGAAAGACTACGGGTGATAATGTCCGTGGTCAAAAGGGAAACAACCCAGACCGCCAGCTAAGGTCCCCAATCGTATCTGAGTGCGTAAGGAAGTTGGGTTTCTATGACAGCGGGGATGTTGGCTTAGAAGCAGCCACCATTTAAAAAGTGCGTAATAGCTTACCCGTCGAGAAGTCCGGCACCGATAATGAACGGGACTAAGATACGAACCGAAGCTGCGGCTGTGGTGTCACTTCGGTGGCACTACGGGGTAGGGGAGCGCTGATAGGCAGATACGAGGTGTACCGTGAGGAGCACTGTTGGGCCTATCAGGTGAGTATGCCGGTTTGAGTAACGATAAAGAGGGTGAAAATCCCTCTCGCCGTAAGCCTAAGGTTTCCTGGGGAAGGTAGATCCGCCCAGGGTTAGTCGGATCCTAAGGCGAGGCCGAAAGGCGTAGTCGATGGACAGCAGGTTAATATTCCTGCACTCCGCACGGCGGTTGAAGCGGACGTGCGTTTTTCCAAGGTGTAGCCCACGATTAGGTTCGAGGGTTCCCGAAAGGGCGAGGCCGATTTGTTGCTGAAGTGCATGGCGGAGGAACCGAGAAAAGCATCCGTGGACAAAGTGCGGACCCGTACTAAAACTGACACAGGTAGGCGAGGAGAGTATCCTCAGGCGCTCGAGAGAACGGTCCTTAAGGAACTAGGCAAATTCACCCCGTAACTCAGGGAGAAGGGGTCCCGTCCCACTTTGGATTTATCTGTTGTGGGCGGGCGCAGAGAATCGGCAGCGGCGACTGTTTATCAAAAACACAGGACTCTGCTAACTCGCAAGAGGATGTATAGAGTCTGACGCCTGCTCGGTGCGGGAATGTTAAGGAAGCAGGTCATTCGCTTCGGTGGAGAAGCTTGCGACTGAAGCACCCGTAAACGGCGGCCCTAACTATGAGGGTCCTAAGGTAGCGAAGTTCCTTGTCGGGTAAGTTCCGACGCGCATGAATGGCGAAACGACTGCTGCACTGTCTCAAGGACCGACTCGGTGAAATAGGAATTGTGGTGAAGATACCACATACCCGCGGCAAGACGGAAAGACCCCGTGAACCTTTACTGTAGCCTGGTATTGGAGCCGGGTAACACATGCGTAGGATAGGTGGGAGGCTTTGATGCGGCTGTTTTGGCAGTCGTGGAGCCGTCGTTGAAATACCACCCTTGTATTATTCGTCTCCTCACCCTGTGCCGTGAATCCGGCCAGGGGACCGTGCTAGGTGGGCAGTTTGACTGGGGCGGTCTCCTCCTAAAGAGTAACGGAGGAGTGCAAAGGTCGGCTCAGCGCGGTTGGCAATCGCGTGTCGAGTGTAAGGGCATAAGCCGGCTTAACTGCGAGACCGACGGGTCGAGCAGATACGAAAGTAGGCCCTAGTGATCCGGTAGTTCCCGTGTGGAAGGGCTATCGCTCATCGGATAAAAGGTACTCCGGGGATAACAGGCTGATCGCCTCCGAGCGTCCATAGCGGCGAGGCGGTTTGGCACCTCGATGTCGGCCCATCGCATCCTGGGGCTGAAGGCGGTCCCAAGGGTTCGGCTGTTCGCCGATTAAAGCGGTACGCGAGCTGGGTTCAGACCGACGTGAGTCAGGTCGGTCCCTATCTGCCGTGGGCGCACCATACGTGACGGGAGACAACTTTAGTACGAGAGGATTTGGTTGTAGGTACCTCTAGTCCACCTGTTGTCCTGCTAAGGGCACCGCAGGGTAGCCACGTACCGAAAGGATAAACGCTGAAAGCATCTAAGCGTGAAGCCCCCCCGAAGATAACGTATGGATGTCTCTTCGGAGACGAGAGACCCCTTGTAGACCACGAGGTTGATAGGCCAGATGTGTAAGGGCAGAGATGTCCTCAGCTAACTGGTACTAATGGTCGATCGCTTGACCACATTGATGAATCGCTGTCCGTTCGACATGGGGCGGCATTCGAGTCATCACGGCTTCGGTCGTGATGAACGAGAGTCGTCTCACAAGATCGTGTCGTGAGATCCACACTATCCACTCTATTCCTTGATATGCGACCGACGCACGCGCCCGGAGGGGGAGCTTGACTCGTCACCCCGGCGAGGCCTCGGTCCTTAATCTGTGTCGCGCGCGGCCGAGGGGTCGCGCGCGGCTGTGCTGGTGCCAATACCTGAGGAGTGATACCTGATCCCATTCCGAACTCAGAAGTGAAGGCCTCGGGGCCGATGGTAGTCCAAGTGGGCGAGAGTAGGAGAGTGCCAGCTTTTTTGAGGCCCGGTGATCGAAAGATCGCCGGGCCTCACCTTTTGGTTGGTTCTTCATGGAATTCCGGAGGGCGCACGGCCAAGTCAGCCACGGAGTGGCGAAAGAACATAGCCCACGGCGTCAGCCGTGGGATCCCGTCGGCACACGTGTTGCTCAGCCCCAGCGGGGCGAAAGATACGGCTTGGTTGGATCTATCGCCCCTACGGGGCTCGCCGCCCACACACACTCCAATCCCACGGCTGACGCCGTGGGCTATGTTCTGTCGCCCCTCACGGGGCTTCGATATTCCCCGGTATTCCGTGAAGACCCCTCTGTTTCCCACGCCTCGACATTTCGGCTATTATCCGCGTCCGAACCGATGATTGGAGGACGCGGCCATGCCCAACAATGATCCACCCTATACATTTGACCGTGTCGTCCGAATGGTGCTAACGACCGGAGCCGTCGTCGGTCTGTTTCTGCTGTTGCGGTATCTGTCCGATGTCCTGGTTCCATTCGCTGCCGCGGTCGTCCTCGCATATCTGTTGAACCCCATCGTCCGAAGAATCGAGCAGCGCACGAAACGGCGCGGCGTGGCGGTGGCGGCAACGTTGGGAAGCTTGGCCATCCTTGGCATGATCGCCTTGATGATCGTCGTGCCGCTGATGGGTAGCCAGTTCACGCGGTTTGAAAAATCACTGTCCGGGCTGGCCCGCGCGCTGCCCGCATCGCTTCAGGCCGCCGAGCCGGCAACCCGCCCGGCAGACGCCCTGCCCCCCAGCACACAGGAATCCTCGCCCGAGAGATCCGCCATTGGCTTCAACGAACTGGTCAACGGCTGGGACGCGTTCCGCGCGTCCAAGGGCGACAAACCCCTCGACCAACGCTTCCGGGGCCTGTACGACGAAGTCGACGGCACGCTCATCGGCGACATCATTGCACACGCCGGCTCGCTGGCGAAGGAGCAGGGCTTTCGCTCGCTGCTCTTTGACGCGGCCAAACGCCTTGCCGTTGGCGGATTCACGGTGATCAACTTTGCCGTGAACCTCGCGCTTGGCACAACCGTGCTCGTCGTCATTCTGATCTATCTCGTCTTCCTGTTGCTGGATTATAACGAATACGCCCGTGCGGCCGGAACGATGCTTCCGCCGAAGTACCGGGACGGCATCCTCGAATTCTTCGCGGAGTTCGAGAGCGCGATGCGGCGATATTTCCGCGGGCAGTTTGTCGTGGCTGCGTCTGTCGGTGCGTTGTCGGCGATAGGTTTCTCAATCATCGGCCTGCCGATGGCGGTACCGTTCGGGCTGTTCGTCGGGCTGCTGAACATGGTGCCCTACCTGCAGATCGCCGCGCTGGTGCCGGCCCTGCTGCTGGCACTGCTGCGGGCGATCGAGACGAGCAGCAGTGTCATGACGTCGCTCATTCTGGTCTTGGTGGTCTTCGCTGTGGTGCAGGTCATACAGGACGCGGTCCTGGTGCCGCGCATTATGGGCAAGGCGACCGGCCTGCGGCCCGTCGCGATTCTGCTGGGCGTGTTCATCTGGGGGAAGCTACTCGGCTTCTTCGGTCTGCTACTCGCGATCCCGCTGACATGCCTCGGGATAGCCTACTATCGCCGCTACATTCTGACACCCGAACACAGCCGCATCCTCGATGCGGAGGGGGCCATGACAGATCCGACGGGCGGCGAAGCCGGAACGTAGCGTCGGCCGCCTGATCCGAGCCCCGAGCGCAAGCGAGTGGGTTGAAGACGAGCAGCCTGCCCACGAAGATCCCGCGCTGGCGCTTGGGGCTCGGATCAATCCCCGCCGCCACGGTCATGCCCCCCACGCCGATCCGGTCACGCAGGGCAATCGCAAGAATGGCCAGGCGGTGGTCTTTGCAGCGGTTTGCGCGCTCGTGTAGCGGCCGGCCCCCGTGTCGGCCGTCGGAAACCGTTGGTGTTCCACGGCCGACACGGGGGTCGGCCGCTACATCCGCCATTCTTGTGATTGCCCTGTCCGGTCACGCACGTGGCCTTGCCTGGACGTTAACTATCAGTAGGATGACCTTGAAACGGAGTTGGGCGACGGCCGCGAAGGAGCCAGGATGGCAACCAGAACCGCATCCCGCGACAGGGGGACCCGCGAACAAACCGAGCAGATGCAGTTCCCGTTCGCACCAGCCGGTGGGGAGAACCACGGAGCGATCCTACCCGAGCCCGCGATGCCAAGAAAAACGGGGCAAAGCGTGAAGAAGCATATCAAGAATGGCACCGCGACGACCAAGAAGAAAGCCGCGCGGACCCTGCGCAAGAAGGCGGCTGCCTCACGCGAGAAGATCGCCGCGCCGACGACACGCAAGAAGCGGCGCGGTCGCGGGTATGAGACCGCCGAAAGCATGTCCAAGGCCCAGCGCGAGATTTCCGTATCGGAGTTTTTCGCTAAGAACCGTCACCTCCTCGGCTTCGACAACAAGCGCAAGGCCCTCCTCACGACCGTCAAGGAAGCCGTGGACAACAGCCTGGACGCGTGCGAGGAGGCGGGAATCCTGCCCGACATTCACGTCAAGATCACGCAGTCGGACGCCGATCGATTCTGCGTCACCATTCGCGACAACGGGCCGGGCATCGTCAAGAAGCAGATTCCCCTGATTTTCGGAAAGCTGTTATACGGCTCGAAGTTTCACCGCCTCAAGATGAGCCGCGGCCAGCAGGGCATCGGCATATCGGCGGCGGGCATGTATGGGCTTCTCACGACGGGCAAGAGCATCCGCGTCACGTCGCGCGTCGGCAAGCGCAGCGACGCCCACTACTACGAAGTGCAGATTAACACGAAGACCAACGCGCCGCAGGTCGTCAAGGACAAGACCGTCCAGGTCGACTGGGACCACGGCACGGAGGTCGCGATTGAACTCGTCGCGTCGTATCAGAAAGGCCGGTCGTCTGTTGACGAGTACCTTGAATTGACCGCGATCGCAAACCCCCACGCGAGGTTTGAATACGTCGATCCGGCCGGCAATGTGAGCGAACACCCGCGAGCGACCGACACCGCCCCGGAGCCGACCTCCGCGATCAAGCCCCACCCCTACGGCATCGAGCTGGGCGTCCTGATCAAGATGCTCAAGGAAACACGCGGCCAGACGATGGCGCAATTCCTCAGCGGTGAGTTCAGCCGCGTCAGTCCAGGCGTCGCTCGCAAGATATGTGAGGCCGCCGGCATCACGACCCGCGCCAGGCCCACGCGCATCGGCACGCACGAGGCGGAAACGCTGTACAAGGCGATGCAGGAGACAAGAATCCGCCCACCGATGACGAACTGCCTGTCGCCGATCGGGCCCGACCAGATCCTCGCGGGCCTGCTCAACGGCGTGAAGGCGGAGTTCTTCACGGCGAGCACACGTTCGCCGGCCGTCTATCGCGGTAATCCGTTTCAGATCGAGGTCGGCCTCGCCTATGGAGGCGAACTCGGCCCGGATCCGTCGAAGGAGCCGGAGGAGGCGAACAACAATGAATCGCTGGTCCGGCGGGGCAAGGTGGTCAAGACGAGGCGCGCACCATCACAGGCGAAACTGATGCGTTTCGCCAATCGCGTGCCGCTGTTGCATCAATTGTCGGGCTGCTGCATCTACAAAAGCGTCCTGGAAATCGAATGGCGTCGCTATGGTCTGTTGCAGCCGGGCGGCAACCTACCGCAGGGACCCCTCGCCATCTTGGTCCACATGGCCAGCGTCTGGGTGCCGTTCACGTCGGAGGGCAAGGAAGCCGTCGCGGACTACGACGAGATTCGCAAGGAGATCCGGCTCGCGGTGCAAGATTGCGCCCGGAAGCTCCAGGCCTATCTCAATCGCCGCAAGAAGCAAAAGTACCAGGCCGACCGCCGCAGCACGTTCGAGCGATACATCGGTGAGTTGGTCGGCGCGTGCGCCGGCATCAAGCGCATCAATCAGCGGGAGTTGACGGCAAACCTGATGGCCGTCGCCAAGCACGTCACCGCCCGGGCGGATGAAGAACTCAGCCTCGACGGCAAGGCCCGAGACGACAATGGAAAAGCGCGCCGGAGGTCGGGCCGTCCCAAGCAAAGCGAGCCGGACCGTCCCCGGCCCGGTACCTCATCCGCCAAGTCAGCCAGTGGCATCGCCGCGGCGGCTGCGCTTGGGCCTCACGCCGGCGCCGAGTATGGCGAGAACACCGTCGTGGTCGACCGTGATCAAGCCGCTGCCGGGCCGTTATTCAACGGTGACGCCGCGCCGTGAACCGACCCGCGTCGCGATCGGGGTGGCATGCAACGCCGTTAACTATCTGTGGCCTCGAACGCATTCAGCACCCCATGGATACGGTGGATTTCGTTGCGATTGAGCTTGCGCAACCGCGGGGGACTCGGCGGCGATTCGTTCTTCTTGTGTGGCCAGTCG
>JAUVGW010000017.1 GCA_030593565.1 Phycisphaerae bacterium
CGAGGGACCAAGGGATCGAGGGACCAAGCGGTCAGGGTCAAGGGTGCAGACACCGAAGCCCTGAACCCTAGCCCCTGGACCCTTTGGCTGCGGCCGAAAGCAGCCTTGGGACATCATGGCAGTGATTAGCATTGATTGGCCTCCGGAAGGAACACTCATGGCGAGTACCTTGCCCAGTTTGACCTGGATTAAAACGCCATGGCAGTGATCAGTATTGATTTGCAGCCGGGCAGGCGCACGTTACGGAACTTCGGTTTCATGGCCGTGGTTGCGTTCGGGGCGTTTGGCTCGCTCGCGCACTGGCACATCTATCCGCTGGGTAGTCTGTCGGAGGGCGCTGCGGCGACCACATCGTATATCCTGTGGGGGCTGGCCTTGTACTGCGGCCTCTGTGCGGTCGCGGCTCCGATTGCCGTCAAGCCGGTTTACGTGATCCTGACGGTGGCCACCTACCCGATCGGCTTCGTGCTGTCCTACGTGGTGATGGCGGCCATGTTCTACCTGATCCTGACGCCGATCGGCATCGTGTTCAAGATCATCGGGCGCGATGCCCTGCACCGGAGGTTCGACCCGTCGGCCGCGACATACTGGATAAGGCGGTGCCCGCCAGAAACCGTAAAGCGCTACTTCCGCCAGTTCTGACTATTGGATGTCGCCCCTTTCACGGGGGCGCGGATTGAAACGAGGATCCAACGACGATGAGCGGCGACGAAGACACAACCGGCTCGGACGATCACGCGGAGTTCAGTCATGAAGCCCGGCAGCAGCGCGTCGGGCTGGTGGCGGAGTTCTGGGACTTCCTCAAGCACAACAAGAAATGGTGGCTGCTGCCGATCCTCATCACCATGGCGCTGATCGCACTGCTGATCGTGCTCGGATCGAGCGGCGCCGCACCGTTCATCTACCCGTTGTTCTAAAACGCGAAACGATAAAGCGGAGGATGAAGACCGTTTCGACGGCCAGCGCCCTGTTTAGCCGCGACCCATCCTCGAACGCCGCGGCCTGAAGGTCGAGCGCGATTTCTTCCTGGCGTACAGTCCCGAGAGGGAAGATCCCGGCCGCGAGAACTTCACCACCGAGAGTATCCCCAAGGTCGTCGGCGGTTTCGGGCCGGCTAGCAAGCGGCTGGCCGTCGCCCTGTACGGCAGCGCCATCAGCGAGGTCGTTCCCGTCGCAAGCTGCGAGGCGGCGGAAGCCACGAAGATCATCAATGCATGACAAAGTCGTCGTGTATCGCCACGTGAGAAAATACGGGTCGGCGCCGGCGACGGCATGTTTGGGCCTTGCCCAAGGCAAGCGCTCCGACAGCCCCTCACGACCGAGTCCCGGCCGACACGCCCAGGAATCCTCGAGCTTGCCTGTTGGCCAGAGCCGATGTGGAGGCTTGCTCATTGCGAAAGCCGGTTGGCTTTCGCTACAATGAAACTGGCGGCCATACCTTCGCTATGCCTTGGTGAGGGGGATTTGCAGACCGAGCGAGCTCGTTTCCCGAGGAGTCAATCATGAAACGGATTGTCTGTGCCATGTCCGTGGTGATTCTGTTTTTCGGCTGCCAATCGACAAACGTGGATATCCGGGGCGGATCGTTCGCCGGCGATGACGACACCGTGCCGAAGGCCGTGGGGTTTGCCGGCCAGGTTCACAAGATGAAATTCGGCCCGCCGCCGCCGGGCTACGTCAAGATCGTCGGAGAGGCGGTTCCCCAATGGCAGCCGGAGGACATGACTGCCGGCCCCCGAGGCCCGAGGAGCCCCCTCTCGTGGTATCCACTGGGTCCACGCCCGATTCTCGACGAGGGCTGGAGCGGCGACGATGATGCAAGCGGTCGGGTGGTCTCCGTGGCCCCGCATCCAATCGACCCCGACATCGCCTACATCGCCTCCGCTTCCGGCGGCGTGTGGAAGACGACAAATGGCGGTGCGCTGTGGACACCGCTGACCGACGAGTTGTCGATTCTCAACCACGGCTGCGTTACCGTCGATCCGTCCAATCCCCAGACTGTGTACGCGGGTACTGGCGAATACACGACGTGGAGTGCGGGCGACGGCCTGTTTCGTTCAACCGACGGCGGCACCACCTGGATTCGGATTGCCACAACCGCGCAAGTCGGCTCGACGTGCAGCCGCGTGGTCGTCGATCCGACTGATTCCCTGGTCATCCACGTGACGGGTGAGGCCGGCTATCATCGCAGCGACGACGGCGGCGCCGCGTGGACGACATACCTTGCAGGAACACGTTGCTCGGACGTGGCCCTGAATCCCAGTGATCCGTCGACCGTTTACGTGGCTCGTCATGGAGACGGCATCTACAAATCCACGAACGGCGGCGACACGTTCAACAAGCTTGCCGGCGGCCTGCCAACCTCCGACGTCAACCGTATTCTCCTCGCCGTCGCCCCGTCCGAGCCTTCCACGATCTACACCGCCATCATCAATGGCAGCGGCGGTCTTCGCGGCTTGTACAAGACCACCAACGGCGGCACCAACTGGACCCAGAAGTCGAACACGCCCGACTTCCCCTACCCGCAGGGCTGGTACGACGTCTTCCTGGGTGTGGACCCGACAAATGAGGACATTGTCTATGGGGGCGGTGTGTTCCCATCCTATGCCGTGGCCGGCGTGGTCAAAAGCACCAATGGGGGTAACAACTGGACGGACATCACGATCGCCGGCGGCGTGCAACTGCACCCCGACCAACACGCCATTGCCTTCGGCCCGGACGGCACCATCTGGATCGGGAACGACGGCGGCGTGTGGAAAAGCATCGACAGCGGAGCAAGCTGGATCAACACAAACGCCACGCTGACCGTCACTCAGAACTACAACATCGCCATCCATCCGACTGACCCAGCACAGGCAATGGGCGGCACGCAGGACAACGGAACGGTGGGACGCGAGTCGGACACCGAAGAATGGCCGCAAGTCATCGGCGGCGACGGCGGTTTCCTCGCCTATGACGCGAATGACCCCATTCGCAAGTACACGACCTATGTGTACTTGTCCATCTTCCGTTTTGACCCGGGCTTCAGCGACATCACCGGACCATGGGGCGGCGACCCGGCCAATTTCATCGCCCCCCTGGTGATGGACCCAAACGATCCCCACACCCTTCTGGGCGGTACCAACCGCGTCTGGCGGACAACCAACGCACACTCGTCAGCGGATTGGACGACCATCAGCACGACCGCCGTGGCGGGCGGTGGAACGTTGAATGCCATCGCCGTGGCACCGAGCGCCTCGGACATGATCTACACCGGCAGCACGACGGGCAAGGTCTATCGGAAGACGAACGCCTTGATGTGGGACGACATCTCCAGCGGCCTGCCGGGCGGCCAGGTCAGCGACATCGTGATCGACCCGATCGACCCCGAAACGGCTTATGCTACCTTCTACAACACGAGCGGAGCGCGCGTCCTTCGCAAGGACCCGGCGATGGCCTGGGCCGATGTCACCGGCGATCTGCCGTCCGGCGTGGCCGCGCGAGCCTTGGCAGTCGATTGGCGGTTCGATCCGCCGCATCTCCACATCGGATCAGGGGCCGGCGTCTACTCGTCTTCGGACGGAGGCACAACCTGGGCCAAGGATGGTCTGGACCTACCCAACGTCAACATCGGGGATCTCGTGATCGACACCACGCAGCATACCATTACCGTGGGAACCTACGGCCGCGGCGCATGGCGGGCGGTGTTGCCGTCGAGCACCTGCGCGCTACTGGGTGACGTCAACGACGACGGCCACGTGAACGGCGCGGACATCGCCGGCTACGTTCGCGTCAAGCTCGGTTCGCCTGGCGTGGACGATGTGGTTTCTTGTGCTGACTATGGAACGGGTAATCTCACCGACGACACCGTGCTGTTCGTCGCCGACCTGTTGGATTAGAGCAGTTAACGAATGAGCGTGGCGGTTGGGTGCCCCATCCTTTCTGAAAGAAAGGGTGGGAGGCTGCCGTGTAGTGGATTTCCACGCTTTGCTTCGCAAAGGACGGGGCACACGCTAAGGAACTGAAAGATGAGCGACCGAGACCTTGAAGAAGTCAGAAAGGCCTGGCGCAGCTCGTCCGATGCAGATGTCGCGCGCGCGTTGGCAAACCCTGACTGGTATCCGCCATGTGTCTTCACGCTCATCCAGGAAGAAGCCCAACACCGCGGCCTGGAACCAGATACATGTCTTCCTCCAATTGCGCAGGAAGACTTTGCTCTCCTGCGCAGATTCGCCAGCGGCGTCTTTCGGCTCTTGAATGCCCACCCACTGATCGCCATAGCGCTGATTGCAGCAGGCATTCAGGCCGCTACGTTTTTTCTGCCCTCGGCTGGATCGCGTGCCGCAGGGATAGCGCGCGGAGTTGTTTTTGTGGCAGTCTATATTCTCGGCATGATTGGCTGTTGTTGGCCGCTTAGGAAATACCGCGTCGTCCTTCTGACCACACTCACCGGGAATGCCTGTTTCGCCCTAGTCAGCCTGTTCGTTTTTCTCTACGCCATTAAAGATACATACCGTCCCTTTCCGCCCCCTGTGGCGCCATTGCTGCTAGGCGGCTGCATGACCTTTGTGATGATGTCGGTTGTCACCACTGCGCCTCTATCCGTTGTCGTGTTTCTGCTAAACCGATACCGGCCTATACACCTCCCCGGGCATTGTGTGGAATGCGGATACAACCTGAGAGGTCTATCATCCCTGAGATGCCCGGAATGCGGAACACCTTTTGACGCCGAACAAACCGACGAGCCCAATCAGCCGTGCGGGGCGCACACGCAGCCAAGTCCCTCAAGCGGGTCGTACGGGAGTAGCGGGAATCATTGATCGTCATTCGTCAATCGCAACCCCGTTGGGAGCGACAACCACCCAGGGCCACACTACCATCCGCGCCACCCTGCCAGTTGAGGCGTTTGAATCGACCCGCGCGTGCCTTATGATGTCCGAGATGGCCGACGCCTTGCCTTACCAACATGAGTCGGCGGTGTTTTTTCGGCATGGGCCGCAGTCGTGCGGCAATTGTGATACATGGGAGAGAGGAACGGCAATAAGCATGGCAGTCAATCGCAATCGAGACAAATCAGCCAGTTGCTTTGAACGTGCATGTCGCGTCCTGGTGGGCGGCGTGAACAGTCCCGTGCGTGCGTTTCGGGCCGTCGGCGGCGAACCGGTCTTTCTGGATCACGCCGAGGGCGCATACGTATTCGATGTCGACGGAAACCGGTACGTCGATCTTGTCGGCACGTGGGGGCCGGCGATCGTCGGACACGCCGAGCCTTCCGTCGTCGAGGCTGTGCAACAGGCGGCTGCGAAGGGGCTGAGCTTCGGGGCGTGTTGCGAAGCTGAGGCGGAACTGGCCGAGGTCGTCGCGGGTGCGATTCCCTCGGTCGAGTTGGTCCGTTTCGTGAACAGCGGGACCGAAGCCACCATGAGCGCGATGCGCCTCGCGAGGGCCGCCACCGGCCGCGCGAAGGTGGTCAAATTCCTCGGTTGTTATCACGGCCACGTCGATGCGCTGCTCGTGGCGGCCGGCTCGGGCGCGGCAAGTTTTGGTGAGCCGGACTCGGCGGGCGTGCCGCCCGCCGTCGCGGAGACGACCCTCCTCGCCGCATACAACGACCTAGCCGTAGTCGACGCGATCATGGCGGAACACGGCGACGACGTGGCGGCGATCCTCGTCGAGCCGATTGCCGGCAACATGGGATTCATCAAGCCGGCGGAGGGTTTCCTTGAAGGACTCCGCGCCGCCTGCGACCGGCACGGCAGCCTGTTGGTCTTCGACGAGGTCATGACGGGCTTCCGCGTTGCGTGGGGTGGGTACCAGAACATCTGCAACGTCCGGCCCGATCTTACCTGCCTCGGCAAGGTGATCGGCGGTGGGATGCCCGTCGCGGCATACGGCGGACCGCGATCGCTCATGGAGCAAGTCAGCCCGCTCGGGCCGACCTACCAGGCCGGCACGCTGAGCGGCAATCCGGTCGGCATGGCCGCCGGCATCGCAACGCTTCGGATCTGCCGGTCGCCCGGCTTCTACGACGCGCTACAGGGCAAGACCGCCCGGCTTGCCGACGGGCTGCGATCGGCCGCCGAGGGCGCGGGCGTGCCGCTGTGTACGGGCTCGCGCGGCGGGATGCTCGGGATGGCGCTTTCGGCAAAGGCGCCGCGGAATTTCGCGGACGCCCAGGCGTGCGACCACGCGGTGTTCGGCAAGTTCTTCCACGCCATGCTGGATCGCGGCGTGTGGCTGCCGCCGTCGGGCTATGAAGCGATGTTCGTCTCCGCCGCCCACGATGATGCGGCGATCACCCAGATCATCGAAGCGGCGCAGCAAGGTTTCAGGCAGATCGCATCATGACGCATCTCCGAGTCGGCACCCGTGGTAGCGAGTTGGCCCTGTGGCAGACACGATGGTTTTGCGCGGAGCTGTGCAAGGTCCATCCGTCGCTGCAGATCGAAGAAATCATCATCAAGACGCACGGTGACAAGGTGACCGATCGACCGTTTGGCGGAGACTGGCCCGTCGGCGCATTTGTGCAGGCGCTGGAACAGGCCCTTATCGAGGAGCGTGTGGACTTCGCCGTCCACAGCTTCAAGGACCTGCAAACGGCGGAGACGGCTGGCTTGGTCATTGCGGCGGTGCCGCCGCGACAGGTGGTACATGATGTCCTGCTGACACGCGAGCCGGTGGACCTGGATCATCTGCCGGCCGGGTTCAAGGTCGGCACGAGCAGCCCGCGAAGATCCGCGCAGATCCGGCGGCTGGGCGATGTCGAGGTCGTGCCGATTCGCGGCAACGTGCCGACGCGCGTGGCCAAGCTCGATCGTGAAAACCTCGACGGCGTGATCATGGCGGCGGCCGGCCTGCGACGATTGGGCATCGAACACGAACCGTCGATCGACCTGCCGACGGATCGGTTTGTCCCAGCGCCCGCACAGGGCGCGCTGGCGGTGCAGGCGCGCGAGGAGTGCGAAGCGGTCGAGATCATTCGGTCGCTCGACGATGGCGCGTCTCACCGCGCGGTCGTGGCGGAACGCATGTTTCTTCATGGCATTCATGCCGGCTGCCACACGCCTGCCGGCTCGCTGGCAACGTTGGACGACGACGCTATCTCGCTGCACGCACAACTATTCACCGACGACGGCGAACGAATGGTCGAAGGCACGAAAACCGGCACGGATGCGGTGGCCGTCGGCCTGGCGATCGCGAAACGTCTGAAGCAGGAACTAGGAAGCACGTCTTGATAGTCTGGGTCACACGCGATGAACCTCCGGATGGGCCGCTATCGGCGGCCCTGCGAGATGCCGGTCTCGACGTCGTTCACGAGCCGGTGATCGAGAAACGCATCTGCCGCGCGGGATCCGCATCCGAGGCTATCGGCCGATTGAACGCGGACGACTGGCTGGTCTTGACCAGCCCATTTGCGATCGACGCGGCCATCGCCGTGGCGGGTGGGGCGACGCGTGTTCCGCGCGTTGCCGTGGTCGCCGAGCCGTCTCGTAAGGCGGCCGAAGCCCACGGATTGCGGGTCGCGCTCGTCAGCCCAGGCGGCGACGGCAAGTCGCTGTTCGCCGAGCTTCGAAAGCAGGCCGCCGGTTGCCGTGTTTGCTATCCCCGATCGTCACTGGTGAAGGCGCCCGACGCATGGCCCGGCATAACGTTGGAAAGCCCCGTATTGTACGAGACGGCCCCGCGCGTGTTTGACGCGGGCGTGATCGACCGGGTCGACGTCATTGCCGTCGCCAGCCCATCGGCCGTTCGGGCGATCGGCCCGGTAGCATTACCGTTCGCCAGCATCGGCCCCACCACCTCGGCAGCCGTACGCGAGGCGGGGCGGCAGCCCTGGGTGGAATCGCCGTCACCAAGTTTCGAGTCGCTCGCCAGCGCCATTCTCGATCAGGCAAACCCATCACTGACGGATTGACACAAGCAAGAAAAGGTGCGTCCGGGACGCACCCTACATGGCTAATCACGCGACGAGTCGCGAAAGACTTCCAAGAATCGCCTTTCGGCTTCCACGGTTCCGATCAGGACCATCTCGGCCTTCGCGGGCAACGGCGCATGCGGATCGGGATTAATATCCATCGCGCCGTCCTTGCTGATCGCGATCACGCTGCACCCCGTCTTCGCGCGGACGGACGATTCAGCCAGGCTCTTGCCCTGAAGGCTGGCCGGTATGCGGATCTTCAGCACCTCCAGCCCCTCGGCCACCATCAGGATGTCACTGCGTTTGAGCAGGTTGAAGACCGCATTGGCCCCCATCGATGCGTACGACATGACAAAGTCGGCGCCGGCTCGATGCAGGGTCGCCACGTTGCGCTCCAACGTCGCCCGGCTGACGATCTGCACGTCCGGACGCAGGCGCCTGCAATAGATCGTCAGGTAGATGTTCGTGTTGTCGTCGCCGGGTGTGATGATCACCGTTGGCGTCTCCTGAATGCCGGCTTTCTCAAGAACCTCCAGCTCCGCTGCGTTGCCGAGGACGAGCCGTTCCGTACCCAAGGCAACCGGCGGATTGTGGTCCACGATTCGGAAGTCGATGCCGCGATCGGCGAGCGCTCGCGCCGTGGCGCGTCCGACCCGACCGCCGCCGATGACCAGAACCGGCAGGGCAGACACGTTGTAAATCGCGAAATGCTCGTCGTAGTTGAGGAGTTGCTCCTGTGAGCCGGCGAGCATGAGCACGGTATGCTCCGTGATCCGCGTCTCCGGGCCCGCCGGTTCAAAACGCCCGCGCTCCCAGATGCCGGCCACCGTCACGCCCAGCTCATTGAGCCGGTTCTCACGCAGGGTCTTGCCGACCAGTGGCGTCCGGGATGCGTTTGCCTCGGCGATCAAGAGTTGCTCCACCCGTCCGATCACGTGCGTCACGGCGTCGCCGCCAATCGCGCGGCGAGCGAGTGACCCACCCATCATCACATCGAGCTGCAACACGTGCGACGTGCCCGCCAACTGTAAGATGTCCGTGGCGGCCGGGTCCTCGACCGTGGCGATGATCGGCACGTGCGGCGCGATCTCGCGCACGGTGACCACGACGTTGGTGTTGACCGTGTCACTCGCGGTGGTGGCCACCAGCGCGGCACGGTCGGCCCGGGTGCGCGAATAGGTATCCGGGTCATCGAGGTCGCCCACAACCACGTTGATTCCCAGGTCGTGAAGTCGCAAGGCCTCCTCCAGCTCCTGAACCAGCAGCGAGTAGGGGTATCCAAACTGATTCAGCTTGCTGATCAGCGCAGTGGTGACCGGATCATAGTTCGTCAACAGCACGTGTCCGGCAGTTTTTTCCGGGAGAGCGCGCGGCGCCCGGGCGGCGGCCTGCGCCTCTACCCACGGCGCATAGAAGAACTGGATGAACATGAACGGCAGCAGAATGAGCATGAACATGGTGCCGGACAGCAGCACGACCATCGAGTACACGCGACCCACGTCGGTCTGAAACGTGATGTCGCCGAAGCCCAACGTCGACATCACCGTCAGTGTCCAGTAGAAACCCGTTATCCAACTGTATTGAATGCGCTGTTCGTGATGTCGGTACTCCCAGACCATGATGAAATGGAACAGCACGCTGTAGATAGTGATTAGAAGGGCCAGGACGGCCAGCATCTTCAGCAGCAGACGGATGTTGCGCCGCCCCTGGCGGCTGCGAACGAAGGAGCTGAATTGGGCGGCGAAGACTTTCATGGGCGGTGCCGTTCAATCAAAGTAGCCCCGGATCCGCGGGACCCGGCCGGTATCCTACCCCAAGTTGAACAGTTATGCGGCTTGAACGGCCCTGGTGGCAGCGCCAGGGTCGTTTCGGAGCAGAAGTTCAGTAGGGTCCGCTGCGCGGGGCGGGTGGCCCAAGTCTTCAGACTTGGGGTCTCGATTCGATGGGGATGCGACCCCGAGCGATCAGCCTGACCTCGCAGCCGGAAGCAATCGTCCCCCCAGGTCCACAGGACCTGGGCCACCCATCCCTTTCTCCTTCGACATACCGGCCTGCGAAATATTTTTCAGAAAAAGTTCTGCAAACTGGACCTGCTGACTCGGCCTCCCTTCTGTTGGGCTCCGTTTGCAGCAGAAAACTGCAAACTGCCGCAAACTGCCGCAAACTTTTGGCCCCGCGATGGGCGAGGCGGCGGCCGGGGCGTTTCCTTGTTCATCTTGTAGTATTGTTCATCGTTCCGCGGGGATCAGGGAACGATTCGTGGTGTGGTTTCACGTGAAGAATTCGCGGGCAGCGGAGGAGCAGCATTCGGCGCCAAGATCCGTGAGGCCCGAGCAGCCAGGGCTTGGCGGACAAGGCCCGCCAAGCGTCGCGCAAAGCGCGATCTACATGTGCGACCTACCCGGCTGCGGGCGTTTCCCGCAAGATGTGGGGCGCACATCGGACGCCTCAGGACTCTACCAAGAGGGTCAGCTCTTCGGGGCCATAAACCTCTGTCAGTAAGGCAATTGCGATCGCGCTCTAACGGAACATTCGCACGCATTCACATTCATACGCTATCAAATAAATAAATACACGAATTTGTCTTGACTGCGAGTGGATCGCGTGATAGGTTTGTATTGAAAGGAGATGACCATGACCAAGAGTAAAGAAACCGGTGGCGGCAGCACGACACTCAGTACCCGCTTCGATGAGAAGGAGATGGAGTTCCTCCGTAAGGCGGCGGCGGCAAGGCAGTGGAGCTTGTCGCAATTGATCAGGATTGGCGCAGTCGAGAAAGCAGTTCACATCGCCAATACCAAGAGCGCCGCCCTGCCTGCGGTCCGACGAGTGCTCGCCGCAGTGACGGAGCACCTGCTGAATACGGATGGAATCTGTATGGAAGACGGAGAAAAGGCCAAAGTCGCGCCACTGGATAAGGATGTTTGGGCCGGCTTCATCCGCTCGTTGCGTAGTCTGGGAGCGGAGCTGGAGCCGTTGCTTGAGGCGGAGCACGAGAGGATTAGCAAGGGTAGCGCTGAGGATTGGACCTTTGGCGCCCTGATCGAACCCAAGGCAATCACGTCTTCAATCCCATCCCAAGAGGCAGGCGAGCCTTCGAAAGTGAAGCACGGCGAGCAGCCTAGCCAGGCCAAGAAGAAAGGCCCGTCCTTCACCGTGCGCTTGAAGTCAGGGGCTGGACGCAAGAAGAAGTAGTAGCCCCCCCTGAAGCAGGGTCGGGATTAATGAAGTGCGCAGGGGTCTCGATATCCGTCAGCCCAGCAATCATAAGGAGACGATCATGACCGTTCTTTCAAACACAGAGATGGCCATTCCCAAGCAGAAGACTCCCGGTGGCCCCCGCGTTTGCTCCATCGGATTCGTTGACGGCCCGAACATCGACTGCGTCCTGGGGAAGTGTATCCTCCAACGGCAGCCGGAGAGCCTTGAGCGCCCACGGTGGAATCGTGTCCTTCTCGAATGCGTCGAGTGGTTTGGCGTCGCCAAGCCTTGTTTTGTGCTGAACCCTATCCGTTTCGCCGATCAGCCCGATCGGGTGTCGCCGTTCTACCGGTTTCTGATCTCAACAGGCTGGGAGGTTCCAACCCTTGAGCGATTCCGCAAGCCCACTGAAGGGGTCGACCCCGTTGATGAGCTCATCAAGGACAACATTCGCAACGCCCTTCCCATGATTCGCGCAGGAGGGGTTTCTGGCGTCGTGTTGTTCTCGCACGACCACGGGTATGAACCAGTGCTCCATGATGTTCTTGAAGCAGGTGGGACGGTTGCCATCATTGGCTTCCGCGAATGGCTCCATCCGGCGTTGGTGGAGTTGGAGGCGTCCGGAGCTCAGTTGCTCGACTTGGAGCATGACCTTCAGGCTTTCGAGGTCAGGCTGCCTCGTCTGTTTTGCCCTCGGGGCCGCGTTGCGTGATGCAAACGGATCACATTGCCCCTGGAACGGTGGAAGAGAAGCGCTGCTCGGCAAGAAGGGGAATCGAGTTCATCCAGCGGACTCCACACGCACGAGAACTGGCTTGGCGCGTCTTGAGCATGGGAAAAGGGTCAGGCTACTTCTTGCCTCTTCTCCGGTTCTTCCCGAGTGGAAGCCCGCTGTGGATCACGCTGAGGATTCGTGCCACCATTGGGCGTAATCCAGGGCGGCGTAGGTGAAGATCACGTCGGCTCCTGCGCGGGCGATGGCTGTGAGTGACTCTCTCATGCAAGCGTCTTCGTCGAGCCAGCCCATCTTGCCTGCGGCTTTGATCATGGCGTATTCACCGCTGACGTGGTAGGCGGCGATGGGTAAGTCGGTCTCCGCTCGCAGGCGGGCGATGACGTCTAGGTAGGGGAGGCCGGGCTTGACCATTAGGATGTCGGCGCCTTCCTCCACGTCCAGGCGGGCTTCGATCGAGGCTTCGCGGGTGTTGGCCGGGTCCATTTGATAGGTCTTCTTGTCCTTCGGGACGTTCGGGAGGTCCACCGGGGCCGAGTCGAGCGCTTCGCGGAACGGGCCGTAGAAGGCCGAGGCGTACTTGGCGGTGTAGCTCAGGATGGCGACGTCCTGATGGCCGGCGGCATCGAGGGCGGTGCGGATCGCCCGCACGCGGCCGTCCATCATGTCTGATGGGGAGACGATGTCCGCCCCGGCCTCGGCATGGAGCACGGCCATCTTCGCCAGGATGTCCACCGTTTCGTCGTTGAGGACGACGCCGGTGGGGCTGATCAGGCCGTCGTGGCCCATGCTGGAATAGGGGTCGAGGGCGATGTCGGTGATGCAGCAGGCCTGGGGCAGGGCCTTCTTGATCGCGCGGACGGCGCGGCAGGTGAGGTTCTGCGGATTGAGGGCTTCTTTCCCCTCCGGTGTTTTTAGCGACGCATCGGTCGCTTGGAATACATCGAATGCGCAGACGCCCAATTCGATCGCGCGGCGGCATTCATTGATGGCGTTGTCGATCGACAGGCGGGACCGTCCCGGCATCGCGTCGATCGGCTCGTCGCGGTTCTCGCCGTCAATGAGGAATATCGGCAGCACGAGTCGGTCCGGCGTCAGTCTCGTTTCACGTACGAGGCCTCGGATGGCGGCGCTGCGCCGGAGCCTGCGAGGGCGGCGGAGGGGTCGAGGGAGATCGGGGGTTTTGCTGTTCATCTGTGTGACTCCTTGGGATGTCTGGTCCGCACAGCGGACCCTACGCGCTATGGCGTTTCATGACTGACTGTGGCACAGGCGTTCCTCCTGTGGTCCCACCGGCGAGACGCCGGTGCCACAGTTTTTTGCAGGCTGGGACGAGATTCCTATCTCGTCCCCACTCCCAGTCGGTAGACCGGGCGGAGGACCGCCCGGCTCGCTGGCCGGATTCCTATCCTGCGTCCCACCCGTTTTGGCAGGCTGCGGGAAAGGATTCCCGCGGAGGTGGGTGCGAGAAAGAATTCTCGCACCAGCCACCTGATCCCACCGCCTTGCGGGTGTCCTGTCCGTCAAACCGTCTCGCCGGCCGAGCGGCCGATCTCGCGGATTAACTCATTGGCCGTTCGCGTGCCGAATGTTATCGCGTCATTTACGGAAATGCCGCGGAGGTAGTTGCCAACCAGGTGGAGCCCGGGACGCTCGGCGACGATAGCCTGCAGGCGATCGATCTTCTCCACGTGGCCGACATGGTATTGTGGGATGGCCTTCGGATAACGGCAAATGTCCACGAGCATCGGCGGGCCCTTGATGTCCAGCAAGTCTCGTAGCGACGTCGTCGCGCTATCCAGCAGTTCTTCGTCGCTTCGGTCCGCGGCGTGCGGGTCGCGACTGCCGCCGACGAAGACGCGGATCAACCGGTGTCCCGCAGGCGCATGCTGCGGGAATACGCTGTCCGCCCACAACACGCCTAATAGGGGAAAGCCCGGTTCGTCGTGGGGCACGAGGAAGCCGTAGCCCTGCATCGGATGACCGACGTCGGTCGCCTTGTAGCCGATGTTGAGCACGATCAGCGAGGCACATTCGATGGCGTTGATGATTCGCGCGGCCTCGGGGGCCAGCGGTCCGAGCAGCCGGGCCGCCTCGATCGAAGACACGGCGAGGACGACGCGGCGACAAGCAATGGTGCCGCGATTGCCGTCCGGCTCCACTACGGAAATCTCGTACCCGTCATTGGCGCTGTGGATGGCATCCACTTTATGATCGGCGACGCAGCCCGGTCCCAGTCGCTCGCCGATCGCCGCGGTCAACGCGCCAATGCCCCCTTTTACGCTGATTAGGCCGCGCCATCGCCTGGGCTTGCCGCCTCGGGCCTCCTTCATACGGCGGAAGGCCCCAAGCCCGCCCAAGAACAGGCTGCGATTCTCGCAGTCGATTTTTCCGACCTTCGGAAAACAGGCCCGCAGACTCAGCTTCCGAACGTCACCGGCGAAGATGCCGCCAACGATGGCACTGATCATGGTGTCGGAGACCTGTCGGCCGAACCGCCGCGTCGCCACCTCCTCGATGGTCTCCTCGTGGTCGCGCGCCCGTCTGCCGGCAACGAAGCTCGCCATGATGCGGAGCCGGCTGCCGAAGCTGAGTAGCGGCGTGGTGAGCAGTGCGATGGGATTCGCCGGCACCGCGATGATGCGGCCATTGCGATAGATGAACCGCTTGTTGGCCGCTTCATCCGCCATCACGACGGGAGCGACATCCGCAAAATCTTCCAGCAGATCCTCGAACGCCGGGTCGCGTGCCATCACGTTGAACGGTCCCTTCTCCAGAAGGAACCCGTCGCGGCGCTCGGTGCGCGTGCAACCGCCGACCCGCCCCGCGGCTTCGATCAGGCAGACATCGACGCCGGCCTTCTTGAATTGCCAGGCCGCCGCCAAGCCGCTGACGCCGCCGCCGATGACGACAACATCTTTGCGCATTTGGTTCATCGTTCACCTCGGAGGGTGTGTTGGAAGCAGTTCAGCCGTCGACCGGTTAGCGATTGACGATTGTAGATTGCAGATTGACGATTGGACATCATCCGCCGTGGCCATTGCCGCATACTACCCACAATCGTCAATCCCCAATCGTCAATCGTCAATCCGCGCTCGCCTGCTTGCAGGTTTCGACGAGGCGGCGGACGTTGTCCAGCGGCGTCTCCTTGAGCAGGCCGTGGTTGAGGTTCAGGATGTGGCCTTCCCGGCCGCCCGCCTGCACGCAACGCCGGACTGCCGCGTCGATTTCATCAATGCTCCCGCCAACGAGCAGGCGATTGTCCACGTTTCCCTGAAAGGCGACCCGGTCGCCGAATCGCCGCTTCGCCTCCGCCAAGTCCACGCAGCGTCCCACGCTCAGGACGTCCGCACCGGACTCGACCATCAACTCGACCTCCGGGCGCTCTTTGGCGAACAGGATCGTAGGTGCTCGCCGCTGGAGCTGCGAGAAGATGCGGCGATGATACCGATGTGCGAATTCCTCGTACTGTGCCCGCGAAACCATGTCCGCGACTGACTCGAATAACTGCACCGCATCGGCGCCGGCCTCGATCTGCATGGCCAGATAGTCGGCGGTCATGTCGGCCAGGCGTTCGAGGAGCCGATGGAACAGGCTCGGATCATCCTCCATCAATGCCGTTGCTCGCTTCGGGGCTTTGCCCGGGCTGCCGCCTTCGATCAGGAAAAACGCCAGCGTCAACGGGGCACCCGCAAAACCGAGCAGCGGCAGATCGCCGTCCAATGCCTGCCGGACAAGCTGTAACGACTTAGCCATGAAGTCCAATTCGGCGCGCGGATCATACTCGCGAAGCCGATCGATGTCGCTCGCAGATCTGATGGGCGTTTCGAGAACAGGCCCCGGGCGGAAGACGAACCGAGCGCCCATCGGAGCCAGCGGCGTGAGGATATCCTGAAACACGATGATCGCGTCCACGCCCAGGCGTTTTGGCAATAGCGATATCTCCGCGGCCAGTTCCGGGTGACAGAACAGCGCCTCCAACGGCAGATTCGCGCGCGCTCGCAGGGCGAGATACTCCGGATCCGATCGGCCCGCCTGTCGCATCAACCACACAGGCGTCCGCTCGGTCGTCTCGCGTCGGGCTGCCCGGAGTAGTAGGTCATTCTTGAGCATCGTGGGGTTCCTGTCGTGCCAGCTCGCTCGTGCGAGATTTCCGTCTCGCACGCATTCTTCGCAGGATTCCAATCCTGCGGGGCTACGGGAAAGGATTCCCGTCGGAGTGGGTGCGAGAAGGGATTCTCGCACCAGCGACAGCGGTGATCCCGCCGGCGAGACGCCGGCGCCACAGGAGAAGGTGCGTCCGGGACGCACCCTACGGCACTCGCACCAGCGGTTCCACGCTTGATTGCTGTTTCACGTTGCCTTGACCAGTCTCTATCCACTCTCTGCGGTCTCTGTGTGCTCTGTGGTTAACAGCAGGGATCATGCGTTCGCCGAGAACATGTGCTGATCCCCGACGCGGTAGCTGTCAGGCTCCAGGTATGCATCAAACGGCGCCGCGACGGTTCGCATGAGCACGCGTCCGAGCGGGAATGATACGCGAATGCCGTGATCGTCGGCCACCGTCACCAATCCATCTTGCTCCAATACGTGCATGACGCCCAACTCGCGCGCGAAGTACTCGCCGAAGGAGATGCCGAATCGTTCCTCGATGACAGCAGGCAGGATTTCCGTCGTGCAGTAAAGCTGCGTCATGACGGCCTGGCGGATGCGGTCGTCCGGGGAGAACAACTTGGCTTTCCGGGCGGGCGTCTCACCCTTCTCGATGCACTCTGCATAGTCGGCCACGGAATGGACGTTCTGGATGAAACCGACATCACGCAGATGGCTGATCGACGAGGCCCCGATGCCCAACAGGTCGAGGTCGCCGCCGGTCGTCATGCCCTGGAAGTTCCGCTGGAGCGTGCCGTCTTCAAGCGACTTCGCCAGCGCTTCGTCCGGCTTGGCAAAATGATCCAGACCGATGAAGACATACCCGGCTTCCTCGAACATCCGGGCTGCCATCAGGAACATCTCGAGCTTCAGATCACTGTCGGGCATCTGATCGTGGTGCATCCCGCGTTGGGTGGCGATCTTCCCCGGGATCTGGGCATAGTGATAGAACGCCACCCGATCCGGTGATAGCTCGATGGTCTGCTTGATCGTCTCGCGAACCGTCTCCATCGTTTGGTACGGCAGGCCGTAGATCAGATCGAAATTCACGGCCGTGAAGCCCAGGTCGCGGATGTTCCGCACGGTGTCTCGCACCAGATCAAGCGGCTGAATCCGGCGAACGTGCTCCTGCACTTGCTCGTCGAAGTCTTGCACGCCCAGTGAAAGCCGTGTGAACCCGAGCCGCCGCAACATGCTCAGTAACTCCACCGGGGCGTGCCGCGGATCGACCTCCATCGCGATCTCAGCGTCGCTCGCAATGTTGAACGTATCCTCGATCGTCTTGCACAGCCGCTCGATCAGCTCGGTCGACAGATAGGTCGGGCTTCCGCCGCCCCAGTGAATCTGCCGCAAACGCCGGCCCTCGCCGACGGTCTCGCCCAGTCCACGAATCTCCCGCTCCATCGCCCGAACATACCGGTCGGTCCGTTCCGCCGCCGCCGCCGAGTTCTTCGGTAACGTGATCCGATTACAGGCGCAGAACTTACACTGCGATTCGCAGAACGGTACGTGCAGGTACAACGACAGGTCGTTTTGGGGACGCCGCTTCAGGGAAGCCTGCCACATGGATTCGGCTTCGGTGGCATCAACCTCGCTCCACCAGGACGGCATCGGATACGACACATGCCGTGGGAGTGACAGTCCGGCGTATCTGTGAAAGACCTCGAGGTCCACGCCATTGTCGCGCGCGGTCATCGGCATACCTCCCGCGGAAAGGGGAAAAAAGGGGTCAGGCTACTTTATCTTGGCCGGCCTCTCGGACAGAACGATGACTCCGACGATAAAGTAGCCTGACCCCTTTTTTCCCTTTTTTTCCTCAGGTGATCGAGAATCCACGACTCCGCCTGCGTGGTGGCTTCGACGAACTGCTCGGCGCCGCACATCTCCTCGGCGAATGCCGCCACGGCCATTTCCAATTCGCCGGCCTTCCACAGGCGAATGCCGTCCAGGTTTTCCATTCCCGCCGTCGAGCCGAACATATTGAAGTCGACAATCGTGAGCGGACGTTCAGTATAATCTCGGCAATCGCGAATCTGTTGCCCATCGAGGACAGGCTCCTGGTGATCCAGGCCGAAGAAGACCACGTCCGCCTCGGCAATCGCCTGGATGACTGACTTTTCGCTGTACGATTGGACCCGCACGCGCCGCCCGTTGCCGATCGCCCTTCGCAACATCTTCAGATGCCCGCCGTGACCGTGACCTCGGTGAAGCAACGTCATGTCACGTCTGCGAACGTCGAATCGGTCGGCGAGCACCTCGATGACGGCACACGATGTGGTCGATCCACCGATGACTACGCAGCGGCTATCAACGAGATCGAGCCCGGTCTCTTGCACGATTTTCGAAATCGACGCGTGGCAGTAGTCCGGCTCGAATTGGCCCCAATCGGTCTGGCCGCGCAGCTCGCCTTCGCACTTTAGAAGTTCCTTCAGCAACCGGTCGGTCAAGGGCCCCGTGGTGCCGGCACGTTCGGCCAATCGATAGGCGCCCTGGAACTGCTGCAAGACCTCGCGCTCTCCCGGCAAACCGCTGTTGAGCCCGGCGGACGTCCGCATCAGATGATGCCAGGCGTCGGCGCCGTGGAGCACATTCACCTCGGGCGTATGGCTCGTGCCGTTGAACAGGTGATGCCCGGCCTGCGCGACGACCTCGGCCGGATCGGCGCCGTCCTTCACCCAGCCGTACAATTCAAAACGCCGGCAGGTATTCCATAGCAGCGCTTCACGGACATGCCCATCCTCACAGACCGCCCGCAGCACATCCGGTATCTCGCACTGCGACCGCTTGACCGCGCGGAAGGTCTCCGCGTCGACACTCGCCACCGTCGGGCCTTGTCCCGTCCCCAGTCGCCCCCCGAGCGACATGCCCATCATGAAGAAGGAGTCGATTCCCGTATCGGCCTCCGCAACGGGTGTCTCGGCGGCTTTCACAGCCATCAGTGGATCCGCCGCCGCCTCGGTGACGGTCATCGGACGCCGCCCGTGTTTCACGAGATTCTTGAGCGCCCCGATGAAGGGCTCGGATGCGTTCAGCGCCGGACAGACAAAGAACCGGCCTCCGCCCTGCTCGAATTGCTCCCGATACCGAATCTGGATCTCCTCCAGCGTCTCCAGGCAATCCGTGGTAAAGCTGAGCGGGCATACCAGCACCTGCTTCTCGTCGGCCTTTGACAATTCCGCCAACACTTCCGACGTTGTCGGCCGAAGCCACTTGACGGGCCCCAGTCGGCTTTGAAAGCCCGCCGTTGCTCGATTCGGGGGCCATCCCAGGCGCAACGCGACCAACTCGGCGGTCTTGCGAATCTGGTCCACATACGGATCGCCGCGCTGGACGTAAGACACCGGCAGTGAGTGTAGCGAGTACACGAGATGCGTGTTCTCGGGAGTGAGGCCGTGGGCTTCGGCGTATTCGTAAATCAGGCGAGCCTGGGCATTGATATAGCCCGTATCGTCGTACCAGATGCTCCGCATGACGACGTCGATCCGGCAACCGGCGAGTTTGATCTGTCGGTACAACTCCCGAACCGCCGTGGCGGTCGAGGTCCCGCTGTATTGCGGGTACATCGGAACGACCACAAGCTCCTCGATGCCGAGGGCCTGGATTCGCGCAACCGTTTCGCCGATCCCCGGCCGACCATACCGCATTGCGCAGAACACCCGCATCCCGTCCGGAAGCACGCCCGCCAACGCGGACACCTGTTGCTCCGTGATCGTCCGGAGCGGTGAACCCTCGTCGGTCCAGATCTTGCGGTATTTTTCCGCCGAACGTGACGCGCGGAACCGCGAAATCATCCAAGCCAGTGGGCGATTCAGCCATGACATTCCTCGGCGGAGTCGAATCACATCCGGATCGCTCAATAGCTCGACCAGATAACGACGCACGGAGGGGATGTCGGGGCCGTCCGGCGTTCCGAGATTGATGAGCAATACTGCGCGTTGACGCGCCGGCGCATTTGAACGGCGGGAACCTTGTGCGAATTCCTCGCTCTCGCCAAGCCCTAGCGAACACATAATGCTGTCTCCGATGAAACCGATTGGGCGTGTGGCCTGACACACGGGGTTTATTGGCAAATCACTGGGAGGCTCAGATCGCCCTGTCCGAGAGGCGAAACACCAGGATGTGATCGCTGCACACCCTCTGCTTGGACAGGTGAATCAAGTACGAGTGAGATATGTGTCAGGCGGGTGGAGAGCGGGGAATGCAGGGCTGACGCGGAGACACCCAACAAGGAACGTAATCCGCATCGCGCCGCGCCGTGCCGCGCTGGCAAACAAACGGTGAAGTGTCATCGAGGGAGGCTCGCAGGCGAGCCCAAACCGCAAGCAAACGATCGATCGTATCTGACGGTCGCCCCATCAAGAATGCAACAGAGAACAGCGGGCTATGCTCGAGCCACAACATTTCGCCGGAGGCCGATTCGAACAGCCCGAGGTGGGCGGTCGCAACGACAAGCCCGATGGCAACACACGATCGCCAATCCGTCCGCCACCGCAGAAACGGCACATCAAGAAACTTCAGGGCGAACAGCAGCATCGAAGCACTCAGCCCGATGCACTGCGCAAACAGTCCGACATCCAGCCCGGATGTGACAAGCGATGTCCATGTGCCGAGAAAGGCCGGTGCATGAAGGAGCACCAACAACGCCCACAGCGCGCGCTTACCTCTCGACGCTGTCATCGAGGAGCCACGGCTGTTGGCGCGAAGCGACATCATTCCTCCCGCGACCGTCGATCAGGGCGGCCGCGAACTTGGCCCGTCAGGCATTTCTGTCTTTCCCGGCGGACACCGCCCCCGGCATTCTGCATTCAGTCTACACCGAAGCCTCGGCTCAGTCAATGATCCGACCGGATAATCCTCAGATACCTGCCCACCGAGCCTGGCAGACGGATCGAGCACAGTACGGGCGATTCGCGGTCGGGCGTCCAGTCCGACGCGGCCGATGCTGGGGAAAACCATTCATGGCTGTCCTCCATCGGCGCGGAAGTGCCCCGATAACGCGACAACAAGGGCCGCATCGGTGCAATCTTCCGGCACAACGTCTACGCGAATTCCCGCCTCTCGGGCAGCGGAGGCCGTGGAAGGGCCGATGCATCCGATGACGGCCCCCGACCTGTCCAGGCGGAATTCAGCGAATCGTCGCGCCGCCGCTGGGCTACAGAACAAGATCGCATCAAGGCCATCGCGAATCGTGTCAAGCACCGACTCAGACGGCGTCAGGGCGACCAGGTGATAGGCTTCGACCTCATCGACGGTAACACCCTGACGACGCAGTCCTTGGGACAACTCCGGCCCGGCGATGTTGCCCCTCGGACAGAGCACTCGGCTCGGCCGATCGGCGATCTCACTCAGCAGATCCTCGACCAGCGCCGTCGCGGAGTACGGTTCAGGCATCAGGTCCGGAATGACGCCCCGTTTCCGCAAGGCGGCGGCCGTAATTGGACCAATCGCCGCGATTCTGCACGGCGCCAGTGCCCTGGCATCGCGATCCAGTCTCGCCAGTCCATCAAAGACACCGCGAACACCATGCACAGACGTGAAGGTGATCCAGTCGTAGCGCTCGAGGTTTCGGATTGCGCTGTCCAGCGCATCTGATTCCGGTGGAGAGTCCACGCGGATCAGCGGCGATTCGACGGGCATCGCTCCCATGGCGAGCAGGCGTTTACACAGTCCTTGCATGGAGTCGCTGGATCGCGTGACCAGAACGCGCTTCCCCGACAGCGGCTCGCGATCATTGATCGTGGCCTCACCGAAGGCGCGAAAAGCCTCGCCGTATTCATCCGCATACTTCGCGACGTGTCCTACGACCGTCACGACCGGCGCCTTGAATGTTGCGCGCTCGACGACCTCCGTAATGGTCGTCAAGGTCGCAACGACCGATCGTGCTCGCGCGGTGGTGCCGTGCTCGATGCAGGCGGCCGGCGTCGCCGGGGCGCGACCGCCTGCCATCAATGCTTGCGTCACTTCTCCCAAGTTCGATCTTCCCATAAGGATGACAACCGTGTCGATGTTGGCGAGCGCCTTGCAGGTCGGTGTCAGAACGTCTTCGCCGGCCTTGCCTCGGGCCGTCATGACGGCGAATGTGCGGCCGACACCGCGGTGGGTGATGGGAATCCCCACTGCCGCCGGAACCGCCAAGGCGCTCGTCAGCCCCGGGACAACCACGCACGGGACGCCGGCGTCGCGGCAGGCCTGCCACTCCTCCCAGCCCCGGCCAAAAACGAAAGGATCGCCGCCTTTTAGACGGACGACTATTTCTCCTTGCCGTGCACGGTCGACCAGGAGGCGGTTGATCTCCACCTGCGCTCGCTCGCCGTGGCCGAAGGCCTGCCTGACATCGATCACGTCGGCGTCGGCGCGAACGCGCGTCAACAGTTCACCGTCCACGAGTCGATCGTGTAGAACGACGTCCGCTTGTTCAATCAACCGCCGTCCCTTGACGGTTATCAAATCCGGATCGCCGGGGCCCGCGCCGACCAGATAGACGACACCGCCGTTTGGATTCATGGCCCGGTCTCCATGGTCGTCGCACTAGGGCAATTCACGTTTGAGTGTGTGCCCCATCTTTTGCGAAGCAAAGGGTGGGAACCCGCTACAGGGCAGCCTCCCACCCCTTCTTTCAGAAAGGACGGGGCACCCAACCGCAACACTCATTCGTTAACTGCTCTAGTGCATCGCCACACGCGAACCTGCGGGTTTTGCGTGGTGGGTGCCACGGGCGGCTTGCCCGCCCGTGTCCAGCACTGGCAGCAAGCTGCCAGTGGCACCCGCACTTTTTCGAGTGGCGATGCACTAGGTTCCGACATCCACACAAGGTCCTCGACCACAACGGGGTATGCCGTTGTGGAACAGAGTCGGCGTCACGCGCCCACCTCGACTTGGCTGGGAAGGGCCGCCACCGGCGCTCATGCCTTCCTGATGACCAATCGCCACGCGTCCGCCTGTTCCTGAACCGACAACACGGTGTGCCCGTCTCTCTCCGCGCTTTCGGGAACGCTACGGGCGCCGACCTCGTCGAACAACACCGACAGAATCTGGCCCGGCTCCATCTGATTGAGGAGGAGCTTGGTCTTGACGTAGTTCAGCGGGCAGGTCACACCGCGGAAGTCGGCTTCGCGATCCGGCACGACGTCGTCACCGGCGGCGTCACCGGCGTCGGTCTTCGTGACAGCGGGACGAGCCTGGCCCGCGCCGCATTGTTGAAGAACGGGCTGAAAACGCAATGACTGGTCCATGTTCTCGTACAGGTTTTCGACCGCTGCCACCAGTGCCGACACCTGTTCTCGCGCCGCCTCGAAGCCTTCATCACCTTTGGACGCGCCGGACCATTCCCGTGCCGCGGCGATCATCGGGCGGAAGGATGCGTCAACCAACTCGGCCTCGACGAAGTGCTCCTCGAACAGCCGCAGGGCGTCGGCCGAATCCCTCGCCTCCTCGCCGCGCGTGATGAGAAGCGCCCTGGCCGACAGGTGAACCGCGGAGAACAGCCGTCCTTCCTCTAACGCCTGGCGCGCGCCATCCAGATCGACCTTGATCAGATCAAACACGCCCGCGCTGCACTCACCGGGCCCCCTGCCCGCCATGGAGAATGGCTCCTCCGCCCCCCAATCATAGTAAAAATTTCTGTCCTCGGTGAACGGCGGGACATGCTTGAACTCGGCGACCATTCGATGGGCGATGTCTCTCCCACCAGCGTCGAGAAACGCGTCGAAGTCGGGATACGCCGCCGACTTCCGAAATGCCCGAAGAAACTCGACGAGAAACGCGGGCACATTGCGCGCCGGCAGCGATTCCTTGCCCTCGGCCAGACGCGTCTTCCCCTCACCGAGCCGGCCGCCCAATTGAAGCACGTAGTGTGGAACCAGCCGGTCCTCGACACGTCGGGCGCCGCCGAACAGCGCAATGGAACCGATCGGATGACGGCCGCAGGAATTGGGGCAGCCGTTCATGTACAGCCTGACATCCGCCGCTTCATCCAGATCAAGGTCGGCGTGCGCCATCGCTGTATGAACCGCCCGTGACAATCCCTGCGACAGACAGATGCCCAGCTTACACGTGGCCGCGCCGGTGCATGCCGTCGCCTCGCGGAGTACCGGCGGGCGGTCTTGGGCAAGGTCGATCGCGGCCAGCTCGGCGTGCAATCCCGCCAGTGCCTCCTCGGGAACCCAGCGAATGACGAGGTTCTGCGATGGCGTCATTCGGATCATGCCTTCGCCATAGCCCTCCACGATATCAGCCAGTTTTTCAAACGTATCCGGCGATAGCTCGCCGAGCACCGGTGCTATATGCACGAGATGATACGGCGCCTGCTTTTGTGGGCAGGTGTTCGCACCGCGCCATGCGTCGAAGCCCTCGGCGGGTGCGCACGCTCGGATCTGAGCCGGACTCGTTGGCCGGGGCAATTCACGCAGGTTGGGCAATGAAGGATTCTCCTCGCGCAGCCGCGTGAGTTCATCGAGGTAAAGTGCTTTGAAACTATCAAAGCTCTTTTCTGCGACGAGATGACGAAGCCTCGCACGGTGCTTGTTCTTCCTGTTGCCGTGTTTGTCGAAGACGCGCTTCACCGCCTCGGCCACCAAGTGGATATCCTCGACAGGGACAAACTCCTCCAACAACTGACCCACGCGGGCCCGCGGCCCCATCCCTCCGCCGGCATAGACGGCGAAGCCCGGCCCGTCGGCATTGCGTTTGGCGATGAAGCCGAGGTCGTTGACCGTCGCCGCCACGCAATCCTCCGAGCATCCGGAAAATGCAATCTTGTATTTTCGCGGCAGCGTGTAACTGAGCGGATCGGCGATCATGAACTCCGTGACCGCCACGGTGTGGGGCGTCACGTCGAATTCCTCCCGCGGACATACGCCGGCGTGCGGACAGGCAATGATGTTTCGGACCGTATTGCCCCCTCCGCCTTTCGTGGAAAGCCCGGCTCGCTGAAACAGCTCGACCAACGCGGGGTGAATCCCATCGAGCGACACATCGTGGATCTGGATGTCCTGCCGTGTCGTTACGTGTATGCGACCGCTGCCATACCGCCTCGCGACGTCGGCCGACACGCGCATCTGGTGGGGCAGCATCACGCCGGCGGGGAGTCGTATACGCAGCATGAAGGTGTCGGCTTGCCGTTGTTCGTACACCCCCTGCGGAACTCGGAAGGATCGATACTCGATTGCGGAGGCCTCCCCGGCCCTGAACCGTTCCGTCTCGTCTCGCAGCTTGTCCAAGTCAGCCGCGAGGTTTGGAGGTAGTTCGTAAGTCGTCTGCATCGTCGCCACCTTTCACGGGCCGGTCCTACATGAGACACTCAATGTAGCGGCCGACCCCCGTGTCGGCCGTAGAATACGGGACAACAACTGCGGGTCCGTGACACTATCGGCGGGGCGATCAGAGCCCCAAGCGTCAGCGCGGGTCTTCGTGGACAGACCGTTGGTCTTCGGACCCGCTCGCTCACGCTCGGGGCTCTGATCCGGTACCCGCGACGCGGGTGATGTCGCGCGCCACTTCGCTGTTTCCCGAGCCGCCGATACTGTCACGGACCCAACAGCCACTCACGGGATCGGCCGACTCGGGGGTCGGCCGCTACATGACTCATGCGGCGGACTGTTAGGCAATACAGGCGTTTCGCCCATTTCTACACCGCCGTCACGGCGGTGCCACACTTGTCTCGGGGCACACTCTCAACCTTGAGGGTTGCCCTCGTCTCCTAACACGTCAGCGAAGTAACTGGCGTACTTGAAACCGCTGTCCGGCGAGACGCCCACGGCGATACCATCGCGGTCCGCACCGACTTCCATCGCGGCGTGTACGATCGCTCCCGTCGACGGCCCTACGATGAGCCCTTCTTCGCGAAACAGCCGCTTGGTCATGGCATACGCCGGATCGTCGTCCACACGAACCACCCTATCAATGATGTTCCGGTCGAGGATGCTCGGCGTCTTTGATTCCTCGAGATTCTTCAGTCCCGGCAGTCGATGCCCCTTTTGAGGCTCGACCGCAACCACTTGCACCTCAGGATTTTGCTCCTTGAGGAACCGGCCCACACCCGACAGTGTACCGCACGTTCCGTAGCCTGCGAAGAACCACCGGATACGCCCCTCGGTTTGTCTCCAGATCTCGGGTCCTGTCGTTTCATAATGGGCCCGCACGTTGTCATGGTTTTCATACTGGTTTGGCATCGCGTAGCGCGCCCGGCCGCCGTCGCTCTCCAACATGGAGCGTGCCAAGGCGATGGCCCCATCCTTGGGATGGTCGATGGGACACAGGTCGTCGGGCGTCGGCCAGACCTCCGCGCCGAGCATCCGCATCAGCACTTTCTTCTCGCCAGGAATGCCGTCCGGCACGGTGACGGTCAGCCGCCTGCCCATCAGCGCCGCCAAGGCCGCCAACGCAATGCCGGTGTTTCCCGACGTCGGCTCGACAAGTTCTTTCCCGTTGAGTTCGCCGCGATCTTCCATGCCCTGTAGCAGATATAGCGCGGTACGGTCCTTGATCGACCCGAACGGATTGAACCATTCGAGCTTCAGGTATAGCGGGGCCTGTCCGTCGGGAACCGTCCGTTGCAATCGCAGCAGCGGAGTGGGATCGGCCAGGCTGCCGATCAGTTCTCGAACGTCCTCGTAGCGACGAAGACCCGTGTCCGACCGCAATCCGTCATTCTGATTCATGGTAACTCTCAACCCTCAGCAGCCCTTGGTGAAACTGTGGCACCGGCGTCTCGCCGGTGGTCTTCCCGAGGAGCATCGGCGTTTCGCCGGTGGTTTTCCTGGGGAGCATCGGCGTCTCGCCGGTATTCTCAAATACCATCGGCACTTCCGACCTCTTCTGTCCCGTTTACCGCGGGCTGTCAGGGCAACTCAAATGCCCGCGCCGTGATTCAACCCGCACTCGGTCTTCTTGGAACCGCTCCATCGCCCGGCCCGTGAATAGTCGCCTGGCTTGCTGCCTGGTACGGGCGTCGTGCAGTGTGTACAGCCGACAGTGGGGTAGCCTTTCTCGTGAAGCTCGTTGTAGGGAACGTCATTTTCCTGGATGTAGTCCCAGATCTGCGGCCGTTCCCAAGCCGCGAGGGGGCTGATCTTCACGACCTGATACCGCCAGTCCCAATCGATCACGCGGAGATTTGCTCGCGTCTTGGATTGCGATCGGCGAAGTCCCGTGATCCAGACGTCCACGTCCGCCATGACGTCGTACATCGGCTCGACTTTGCGGAGATTGCAGCAGCAGTCGGGATCGCGCTTCCAGAGCTCATCACTAAATCGCTGGGCCTGCTGTTCGGGCGTCACCTCCGTGCCGCCGTTGACGAAGTCCAAGTGCGGATACCGCTCGACCATCCGATCTCGCAGCGCGTAGGTCTCCGGGAAGAAGAACTGCGTGTCGATGTAGACCACCGTCATTCGCCTGCCGTGCCGGGCATACATGTCCAACAGGGCACAGCCTTCCATGCCGAACGATGTCGTCATGACCATTCTTTGGTCGGCGAATCGCCCAAAGGTCCACTCGATCAGTTGATCGGTGGGAGCGTCGTTGGCAATGGAAGGCCGCCGGTGCCGTTTCTTTGCTGGCGCTTTCATGATCCTCTCTCCGGGTGTTCCGCTCACTCGTTCTTGGGAGCGTGTTGCTCACAAGCCACAAAAAAACCCGCGGGAGCTTTGCCCGCGGGTCCGTGTGCCAAAAGCGTTTAGGGTGTCACGTGTCCGTCAGGGCGCTCCTCCGGTGTGAATACAACAACAGCAACAACACCCTGCTCCAGGGAGTCCGTCGCCGAAAACCGAATGTCTTACAACCCCTTCGTTCATGACATCCGTTATGTTAGCATGCGGGGCACTGCTTGTCAAGCCTGGGCGTAACCTGCCCTTATTCTGCCGACGCGGATTCTCCGCGCCCCGCAAGTGGCGATAACGCATGTTCACGGCTGCCGTCACGGAGGTTGCGGTCGTGCGCCGGCCTGCTGGGCGATTTGCTGCTTCAGGTTGGCGAGCTATTGGCGACCATCGGTGTCGCCTAAGGTATTCATGGCGTGGAGCTGGTCGATACGATCCTGGATGGCATTCAACGCCTCGCCGCGGACTGACCCTTCCACATGGTGACGTGATCCCTGTACTGCGTGACTTCGCGGCGAAGGCCGAGGACGTACTCCTCGACGAACTGCCAGCGCTCGCGGTGGAGATTCCGTCCCATCAGCCCGACCTATTCGCCCCGTTGGGGCTTTGGTGATTAACGGGAATCGTATCGACGGACGCCCGAAAAGGTTCTTGGTGATAAACCGAGTCTGGCGTCGCATTCCCTTGGACTCTCAACTACCCCCCGGCTGTTTTCCCAGTTCTGCGAAAACGGGATTCTGGCACTGCTATAAATGGAATTCGTCGAAGTAACGACCGCCTCACCGGGAGTCGAAAAAGGCCGCTTCCTCGTCGATCACAACCAGTTTGGCCTGGAAATCCAGGACGTGGGGCTCCGGGCCGGACTGTCTCAGAAGTGTGGCACGACGCTTGCAAATAGGCTTCTGCCGAGGGCAGCGCCGGAAGAAGTCTGCGCGCTCGGCAGAGAGCCGGACCTTGGCATTTGCCTTGGATCTGCGGAGCGCCTTGATGTCGTTGCCCCGGCCGGATTCGTGCCGGAACCTCGTGATGGCGACAAGGAGGGCCACGATGGTTGGGCAAGGCTCTAAATTAGCGGAACGTCTGATTGCATCCCTCGGGCTCGGCCTGCCTTCCGCCATCGGCGCGCAAGTGAGAATCTCGGGGGCTCATACACGGCCCGACCCAAAGGATTAACCATGAATGTGATCGCTGCTATCCTCATCGGCCTCGTTC
>JAUVGW010000198.1 GCA_030593565.1 Phycisphaerae bacterium
GTTTTACGGAACCGATTATCATTCTCATCTCGGCACAAAACGGGGAGGCCTTGCTGTTAAAAATGCCAGGGAATTTACAAGGGTTATCCATAACATTGAAAACGACTATTTCCGGTCCAAGTTTGAGTCCGATCTTCCGAAATTAAAGGGAGACAAGGGTATTGGAGTTATCAGTGACTACGATTCCCAGCCGCTTATTATTGGTTCCCATTTGGGGACATTCGCAATTGTTACGGTTGTGCACAGCACATCGAAGGACACTGGCGTGCCGGCCTCCAGCGTGTTCTCCCCCTTCACCATCGCCTCGTAGATCTTCGTCCGGCCTTCCACGTCGTCCGACTTCACGGTGAGAAGCTCTTGAAGAACATACGCGCTCCCGTATGCCTCCAGACCCCACACTTCCATCTCACCGAAACGCTGACCGCCGGTCCGAGCCTTCCCGCCCAGCGGTTGCTGCGTGATCAATGAATACGGCCCCGTCGCCCGAGCATGAATCTTGTCATCCACAAGGTGATGCAGCTTCATCATGTAGATAAAGCCTACCGTCACTTTCTGGTCAAACCGTTCGCCCGTCCGGCCGTCCAACAGCGTTACCTTTCCGCCGTACGGCATATTGCACAGGATCAACTCGCGTTCGTCGGCATCCTGAATGGCCGCCTCGTCCTGCGTTAGCTCCGCGACCTTCCGGTTCGCTTCAGCCACGACCTCATGAAGTTCCGATTCTCTGCATCCGTCGAACACCGGCGTCACCGCCTGGAATCCCAGAATCTTCGCCGCCCAGCCGAGGTGCGTCTCCAGAATCTGACCCACGTTCATTCGCGACGGCACGCCCAACGGATTCAGCAAAATGTCGATCGGTGTTCCATCCTCCAGGAACGGCATGTCCTCCATCGGCAGGATCTTCGCGATCACGCCCTTGTTCCCGTGGCGACCCGCCATCTTGTCGCCGACCGATAGTTGACGCTTTGTGGCAACATACACCTTGACCATCTCGAGCACGCCCGACGGCAATTCGTCGCCGCGCTTCAGTTGCGCCACCTTGCGGTCCCGTTCCTCGATCTGCTCGCCGATGCGAAGCCAATACCTGTCCAGAATCGCCTTGCACGACGACCTTTTCGCTGCAGGCTTGACCCACTTCAAGTCGAAGGCCCAATTGCCCGGTTCGCCGATCTGCTCCATGATCACGTCGGCAATCTCACTGCGACCGACAACCTGCTTCGTGTTCGGGTCGATGATGGGTTGCCCCACCACCTCCTCCATCTCCTTGATCATCTGCTGAAACACAGTGATCGTCCGGATGTTCGATCGCAACTCATAGTCCTTGATCCGATTCTGAAGCTGATGCTTCTGCTCGTCACTCAGGCTCGTCCGCCGGCTGAAACGCTTCGCATCGATCACGATCCCCGAGGCACCGCTAGGAACCTCCAGCGAATCGTTCTTCACGTCTTCTCCGGCCCGACCGAAGATCGCGTGCAGCAACTTCTCCTCGGGGCTCAGTTCGCTCTTGCTCTTCGGAGAGACCTTCCCAACGAGGATGTCGCCCGAACCCACCTCCGTCCCGATCTGAACGACCCCGTGTTCGTCCAGGTTCCGCAGCGCCCGCTCGGAGACATTTGGAATGTCCCGCGTGAATTCCTCACGCCCCAACTTCGTCTCACGAATCTCAACATCGTGCTCCTCGATGTGGATACTCGTGAACGTGTCGTTTTGCACCAGACGTTGCGAAATAAGGATCGCGTCCTCGAAGTTGTACCCGTCATACGTCATGAATCCGACCAGCACATTCCGGCCGAGCGACAACTCGCCGTTCGTACACGCGGGACCGTCCGCCAGGATCTCTCCCTTCTTGACCTCCTGCCCCATCCGAATAATCGGCTTCTGATTCAAACATGTCCGTTCGTTCAAACCCTGGAACTTGCGCAGCACGTGTTCTTCCGTGCCGTCCAGAACGATCCGCTCCGCATCCACGTACGTCACCCGGCCGTCCACCGCCGCGCGAATCACCATGCCGCTGTTGTTCGCCACGACCCGCTCCATGCCCGTCGCGACAACCGGAGGCTCCGTTATCAGCAGCGGAACCGCCTGACGCTGCATGTTCGAACCCATCAACGCACGGTTCGCGTCATCATGCTCCAGGAATGGGATCAACGACGCGGACACACCCACCGTCTGTTTCGGAGAAATGTCAACATATTCGACTTCCGCCCGACTCACCGTTGCCAAATCGCCGCGCTCGCGAGCCATCAAGTGATCGCCGATCACCTTCCCCGTCTTCGGATCCACGACGTCCGGCGGCGCCAGAATCGTCTTCATCTCCTCGTCGGCCCGCAGGTACTCCGTCTCGCCGTTCACCCGGCCGCCTCTACCCACGCGACGGTACGGTGTAATCAAAAAACCGTATTCGTCGACCGTCGAGTAGATGCTCAACGACGCGATCAGCCCGATGTTCGTCCCCTCAGGCGTCTCGATCGGGCAAATCCGCCCATAATGGCTGATGTGAACGTCGCGCACCTCGAAACCCGCGCGCTTACGGTTTAGACCGCCCGGACCCAACGCCGACAAACGCCGCTCGTGCGTGAGCTGACTCAGCGGGTTCGTCTGGTCCACGACCTGGGACAGTTCTCCTCGACCGAAGAAGAAATCGATCGCCCCCGCAATCGCCTTCGAGTTGATCAACTCCGCAATCTTCCCGATCTGGTCGGGATCTTTCATGCTCATCCGCTCAGTCACGGTGCGGCGCAGCTTCAAGAATCCTTTGCGTATCTCATCCGTGGCCAACTCGTCGATCGTCCGCAACCGACGATTCCCCAGGTGGTCGATGTCGTCCTCCGATACAATCACACGCGTCTGCTTCCACGCATACTCATACACGTTGCCGACCGATTTTGTCTCCCCGTCGCCTCCGCTCTCCGTCAGGCCTACAACGTCTTCCAGGGAATCGAAGGCGACGTGTTTCGCCGAGCTGCCGAACAACTGTCGCCACTCGGCTCCCACTTCCTCCGCATCCTTCACCGCCAGCCGCTTCGATCCGGCCTCGTTGAACGTGTATATCACACCCGGCAACGGGTAGTAATTCATGAAGTCAAGCTGCGCCCGTCGCGTGGTCTCCAGCTTCTCCACCTCGTGATACTGCTCGATCGCCCTGATGATCCGGCTCGCAGCCGTCCTGATCGACGACACGATGTAGTCTTTCGACGCCTTCTGCACGTCCGAGTTGCGGTCTCCCTTGGACCTCCCTAGCAACGGACGCATTACATCCAAATCTATCGTCGCCGCAGGAACCCATTCCGTCGGAACATCGGATATCGCATGAAGCTGCCGGCACAGTTCCTTCAACGCATCCGCGGGCTGCACCTTCCGCCGGCCCGTCACGATGGCATCCAATTCGCCGAGAACCGCCCCCTTCTTCGGGTCTTTCAACTCCGTCCCACTGACCTGATAGGAGTTAATCTGCTCTCGCAGTTGACGCGTCCACCACAGCACACAAAGCTCAAACGGCAAACGCCGTGGAACCGAGTAGCCCACCCGTTCCTGGCTCCGAAGATCAAGCAACTGCTTCAGGCACGCCACGAAATCAGCCACCGTCAACGTGTTCAACGCCGGCGGGATCGACAAACCAAACTTCCGGTTGATCCGGAATCTCCCCACCTTGCCCAGTCGATACCGGTTCTCATCGTAGAACTTCTCGTGAAACAGTTTCGTCGCCTTGTCCAGTTGCGCCGGGTTCCCGGGTCGAAGGCTCTTGTAGATCCGCATCAACGCTTCTTCGTGTGTCCGGCTCCCATCCTCCGCCAACGTGTTCAGAATCAGCGGGTCCGTCACACGCTCGATCACCTCAATCTGCTTCAGACTGCCCCCCTGCACCCTCCCCAACGCATCGCCGATCTGACACCCCGCCCGAACCAGCGGCTCCACTTCCGCCCCTTCCGACGCCTCCACCTCGTCGTTCGGGATATCCGAAACCACATACATGTCCGGCTTCAGCTTCGCCACACGCATCATCTTCGTGCCGAAGAACGCCCGAATCAGATCCTCGTCCCGCCCATAACGGGGGTCCATCGCCCGCAGGAAGCATGTCGCCGGAATCTTGCTCGACTGGTCGATGCGTACCACCATCACGTCCCGCCGCGTGATGTTGATCTCGATCCAACTGCCTCGTTCCGGGATGATCCGACATGCGTGCAGCGGTCGATCGGCCGCCAGCGTCTCCTTGATGAAGTCCACACCCGGCGACCGGTGAAGCTGCGAAACGATCACGCGCTCCGCACCGTTGATGATGAACTCCCCCCCACCGATCATGATCGGGATTTCCCCGAGGTAGACGCGGTCCTCGACGATCTCGTCCTTGTCCTTCCGATGCAGCCGGCACCGAATCCGAAGCGGCATTCCGTACGTCAGCCGCAGCTGACGACACTCGTCCGGTGAGTAGCGCGGCCTGCCCAACGTGTAATCCAGGTATTCCAGTGAAATATTCTCGTCATAACTCGTAATCGGGAACACCTCGCGCATCAGGCCTTCCAAGCCCATCGGCGCGCGTGCATCGATCGGCAACTCGGCCTGCAAAAACCGCTTGTACGATCCCACCTGAATCTCCATCAGATTCGGGATCCCCATCGCATCGCCCAGCTTGCTGAAACTGCGGATTTCCCTGGTGACCACCATCACGACCCTTTCCTGCCGGCCCACCCAAACGCCGGACCGTTGTAGCTCTCCACCACGCCGACACACCGTGCGCAACGCGATCGGACGTAATACCCTACGCGCGTGTCAGCTCGACGCCACGCGCGCACCACTACACTCCAGCAACGTCGATGACGAAACTTCAGACCCGCGGCCATAGCCTGAGACAGGTGCCTCAAAAACAACGACCTCTTAACGAAATGCGTTTTGACTCGGAACGCACACCTGAGTTTGCCTGAGGGAACACCATCATGAAGGCCATCTATAACAAAGCCGACCGTCCCAACCCAACCAGCCTAGTTCCGCCATCACGATGACAAACACTGCATACTAATGCAGAACCGTAGGATTGCGAGCCCAAAAAAAGTTTTTTTCCACCCGGACGAACGCCCAACGACAACAGGAAACGTTCCAGATAAACAGACTTGTAACTCACGTGATGCCGACGCCGAAGCCGGTGGAATCGCAGGCTCAGGCACCGGCGTCACAGTTCGCTTGCGGCCGGAGCCCGCACCGCGCCCCCGAGAAATGACCATTTGCCACCGTGGCAGCGGAACCTCAAGCACCCACCGGGACCAATCGCCGTCGCAAGTGCCCGACGGATTCCCGAATACCCGACATTCGCGGGTGCAGCTTCAAAACCTCGCGATAGGCCTCAAGGGCTTCCCTAAACCGCCCCATCGCCACCAACGCGTGTGCTTGATTCGCCAACGCCCCGAAGTGCCACCGATTCAACTCGAACGCCCGGCGCGCGTCACGCAAAGCCTCCTCGAAGCTGTCCGCGAGGTAATAGGCCTGGCTGCGCTGATGATAGGCTTCCGCATAGGTCGGCTGTTCACGAATCAGCGCCGTGAGCATTGCCACCACGTTTTCCATCTCACATGCCCGAATCGACTCCGCGATCCGCGACAGAACGCCCTGCCCCGCAGCGCCGCCGACACGCATCCAAATCGACCACAAGGCGTCCTCCGCCGCCGAAACAATGACAGCTTCCTCACGGTGCAGAGCACGTGCGACCGACTCGCAACACCCCATGTCTCCGATCAGTTCCAGCCCGATCACCGCGGCCTCAACCACTTCCGCGTCCTCGTGTTCCACCAGCAACGCCAGGCACTCCGGAGACCACTCGACAATCAGGCACGCTGCCAGCCCGCATCGGTCGCCGCTCGCCATGTAGGGCCGCGTCTGCCGTAACAAACGCCGTCCCGCAACATCTTGTTCACCCATGATTTCCGCCTCGCGAAGGAACACCCAGGCCAAACATCGACAGCCGACACCTTCCCTACCCGCGATTCGTCGCTCGGTGCGTCGCAGCAGACTTGTCACGCGCTTACCTCGCCTCATCAGACCTGATGACACGACGCGGCGCCAGAAAGTACAATAATTATTATACCCCCAAAGGACCGTCAGGTCAAAGGAATCGCCCTGTTTTCACCCGTCAAATTGCAGTAATATCCGCCCGAAACGTGGTTGACCCGCGTCATGCCATTCGACGATTCGGCCCCGCGCGGACATCCCGATACCGCAACCCTCAGGGACGTAGCGTGCAAACCGACCAGATCAAGAAACTCCTCGACGCCGTGCGGCACCGCCGCATATCTATCGACCAGGCAATGACCGAACTGCAGCATCTGCCGTTCGAACGCCTCGGCTTCGCCAATGTGGACCATCATCGGACCATGCGCTGCGGCTTCCCCGAGGTGATCTTCTGCCAGGGAAAACGCCCTGAAGACGTCGCGAGCATCTTCGACCGCCTCGCCGCCGCTGGAGGCAATGTCCTGGCCACGCGCGCGGAGCCGGATCAGTTCCAGGCCGTCCACGCCGCATTCCAGGACGCCCATTACAACGAGGTCGCCCGCTGCATAACGCTCCGGCGGACGCCCGCCGCACCTTCCACCGGCTTCATCGCCCTCGTCACCGCCGGCACGAGCGACATCCCCGTCATCGAGGAAGCACGCGTCACCTGCGAAATCATGGACCAATCCACACGTGCCTTTCACGATGTCGGCGTCGCCGGCATCCATCGGCTCCTTGCGCATGCGAAGGAGCTCGCCGAGGCCCGTGTCGTCGTCGTCGCCGCGGGCATGGAAGGCGCCCTCGCAAGCGTCGTCGGCGGGCTTCTCGAGGCCCCCGTCATCGCCGTCCCGACGAGCATCGGATACGGTGCCAGCTTCCACGGCCTCGCCCCGCTACTAACGATGCTGAACTCCTGCGCGCCGGGCGTGGCGGTCGTCAACATCGACAACGGTTTTGCCGCCGGGTATCTTGCCGCCGTCATCAACCGGTTAGGCGAAACCAAAGCGCCGTAAGGCATCGCGCAGCAATAACATGACCGATTGTGCCGATTGGCTTGCTTGCTGGCTTGCCGTTTGGCGGATCAACCGTTTAAGTTATTTCAGCGCAGTTTCTAACAGCCGAAAAAAGTCAGGAGCCCCCAGGTGCCCGCAACGCCACGCAAGAAAACAGCGAGCCGAAAACCGCCACCACTGAGGCGCATCCGCGCCCTGCCCAAGCTCCCGCGCCGAAACCGCGACGGCCACAAAGGCGATTACGGCCGCGTCCTTGTCGTCGGTGGTTCACGCGGCATGATCGGCGCGCCGGCCCTCGCCGCCAATGCCGCACTCTGTAGCGGCGCCGGCCTCGTCACCGTGGCATGTCCCTGGTCAATCCAACAAGCGGTCGCCACCTTGTGTCCATGCGCCACAAGCATCCCGTTGCCCGAAAACGCCGCCGGCATCATCGACCCGCGCCGCGCATGCACCGAACTCCGCGCCAACGGCCAACTTGATCAAGCTGCGGCACCCTCCGTCGTCGCTGCCGGCCCCGGTCGCGGCCGAGGCAATCAAGCCGTCGACCGTGCCTGGCTCGCCCTGCTGGACGCCTTCGGTGTCGCGTGCGTACCCGTCGTCATAGACGCCGACGGCCTAAACGCCATGCACCGCGCCGCCGACTGGACCGGCCCAGGTTGGGATAAATCCCCACATTTTCGCACGGTCATCACGCCCCATCCCGGCGAAATGGCCCGCCTGCACGACACAACGACGGCCGCCGTTCAGCAGGACCGCGAGGCCTTCGCCACCAACACCGCCCGTCAGATGTCTTCTTGCGGCACCGAACACGTAGCCCGGAGCGGTGGCACCGACGCCTCGAACTGTGGCACCGGCGTCTCGCCGGTGACAGATCACGAACAACAGACCCGCACTGTCGTCGTCCTCAAGGGCGCCGGCACCCTCGTCACCGACGGCCACAGTATCTACACAAACAAAACGGGCAACCCCGGAATGGCCACCGGCGGCAGCGGCGACGTCTTGACGGGCATCATCGCCGCCCTGATCGCGCAAGGTCTCTCCACACTCGACGCCGCAATCCTCGGCACCCACATCCATGGCCGAGCCGGCGATCTCGCAGCACGCGAGCTCGGCGAGGTTTCACTCACCGCCACCGACCTGATCGACCACTTACCCGAAGCATTCACCGCGATGCCGTGACCCGCTCCCCCGTAGCGTCCGACCCCCGTGTCGGACGTGACAAACCAACGATTTCCGGCAGCCGACAGGCGCGTGGCCGCTACAAGGTTTCTCAATGTGCCCTGATCCCTGCTGCCTCGTCGATAATCTACTTGCCCATCTGGACGATAGAGGCTCTCATAACGCCCGGATCAAGTTTTGCGGAGCAGGTCAACCGGGGTGCAATCATGTTATCCAGTCCAAGGCAGGGCGTTGTATGCTGTTAATGGTGTCAAGGCGTAGGTCGCCCTCGATTCGGCGTTTTGTCAAGTGGACTGGGCTGACCTTGTGCGCGGCGATCTGGCTCACACACTCTCGAAGTTATCTGCCCCTAAACTCAGATCTGTTGCCCATCCTGATCGCTGCGACGATCACGACTGCGGTTCTTTTCTGGAATGACCAACAACACAGTGTTTTCGCTGTGTTGGCAGGCTTGTTGGCCCACTCATGTGCGCTGGTTTTATACGGATGGAACTTCCACCTCGGATGGCGTCGCCCAGTGCAGGATTGGATGATGGCCCATGGCTTAGGTGTATACGCGGGGCACTACGGCATGTTCAATCTTTTCATTCCCGACGTCATCCTGAGCCTCGTTGGTGGAGCGTTCGTCGGATTCTGTTGTTATCGACGATGGCTACGGTGCGCTTTACTTTTCGGAGTTACGTACTTTGCCCTCGCTTATATAGGATTCACTATCACGATAAGGCACCCCCCGGGCTTAACTTTACTCCTGTACTATCTTATGCCCATCCCCTTCGCAATCTGCGGTGCATGGCTGGTGCCCGGGAAGCGGCGTCGATATGAAGCTTGGCTCACTGCCGAAGGTTTCTGCAAGTCCTGCCGCTACAACCTCACAGGAAACACCACCGGCATCTGCCCCGAATGCGGCACGCCCATCCCCGACGACTTGAAGCACAAGCTGACCACCGAAGAGCCCGAGCCGACCACCAATTCGCCCAAGGAGTAACACCGACCGAGACACGCCACTTGTCAGTCTTGCGTGCCGGAGCCTGGACTCGGGAAGATAATACGCCCGGTGATGCTATTCAAACGGCCCGTCCTTCGTCGGTGCGTCGGCTTCGGGCTGTGGCTCGGGCTCGAACACCCCAACCTCACCGCGCCGCACCAGCGTCATTCGCGCATCGAACTTCCGCCAGCGACGCTTGATCGACAGCACGACTTCATCACCCGCCGCCCGATCGCTCAATCTTCGCTCCAACTCCGCCAGATCCGACACCGGCTGCCCGTCCAGTGCCGTGATCTCGTCACCCGGCCGAAGCCCCGCCCGAGCCGCGGGCGAATCCACCGCCACCATCTTGATCTTCACACCACGCGACCGTGACTTCGGACCGTCCTGATCCAATGACGAACCCACCGCAGATTCCGCCTTGGCCGGC
>JAUVGW010000073.1 GCA_030593565.1 Phycisphaerae bacterium
TCCATGACACAATCGGCGGCGGGGTGCCACTGGCAGCTTGCCTGCCAGTGTCCGTGTAGGGCGCTATCTGTTGAGGCACTGGCGGACAAGCCGCCAGTGGCACCCGTTGGACCCTTTGGAGCAATGCCGCCTAAACTGTCATGGACCCTTCATCCCTCATCTTCTATCCTTCCATTTGACACCCCGCCCCCCGGCCATATAATCCGCCCCGCCGTGGCCATAACCAATGTCCGCGCGACGCCGCGCGGCAATCAGTCCATGGCGCACTCGAGGCGGCAAATGCAACGGATTGCCCTTGCCATTACTACAATCGCCTGCCTCGCTGTCGGGGTCTTCACGACCAACGCGATGGCTCAGCCCGCTCCCACCACTGATATCGAGGAAATCCAGCCCCTCCTCCCTCCGGGCATCAGCGACTTCGACGTCGAACTGTACGGGCGACTCGCCTACACTTGGTCCGATGGCGACACCCGCATCATCGAAATCCAAGGTGACTTCACCGCGCGGATGGGCCAGTACAAACTCGCCGCCAAGGATGCCGTCATCTGGCACACGGACCGCCAATGGCAAGACAAGCATTACCTCGATCTCGAAATCTTCCTGTGGCAGGGCGCCGAGGTCATCCAGCCCGCCGGCACCGTCGAAACAGGCCCCGTCCTGATCGCCACACTGCGCAGCTTCGGAAAACTCCTCCTCAACGCCGACAGCGTCGCCAGAAACGTCACCGACGCCGACAGTGCCCTCTACCAGGAAGGCTTGCGAGCCCGCGGCTTGCTCGACGCCACGCCCACGCCGCGCCCGGACCAGGCCGAAGCCCCAATCCACCGCGCTCGCACGCTTGATGAATTGCGCCTCGCCCTGCCAAAGCCGCCCAGAAAAGTCGAGTTCTCCGTCGACCCCGAAACCGGCCACCTCGCCCACCAGCAATACGACGGCCGATCGGTCATCATCGCCACTGGAAACGTCGCGATAGCACAAGGTTCGTCCGCCAATAGCGGCGAATACGTCGAGCTTCGTGCCGACGCCGCCGTGCTTTTCCTCAATGCCGATCAGGTCGGCGACGCGATCCCAGGCCTTCTCGGCAGCCCGGAGGAACCCAAGAAACGCCGCAGGGCTGACAGCCTCGATGACGTCCCCCTCGCGCCGCCCGACGCCGCCGAACCGCTCGCGACAGATGACGACGTCTCCCAGCGCCGGGCGATCCGCGAGTGGATCTCCGCCGCTTATCTCGAAGGCGATGTCGTCCTCACGCGCGGCCGCCGCATGATCCGCGCCACCAAGCTTTACTACGATTTTGACGCCGAAAAAGCCCTCATTCTCGATGTCGTCACACGCATCGTCGAACCCACGCGCGGCCTGCCCATCTACGTCCGCGCCGACGAGGTTCGCCAGCTATCAGCGACGGAATACGAAGCCACCGACGCACTGATCTCCACCAGCGAATTCCACACGCCGCACGTTGCCATCGGTGCGCGCAAGGTCTATCTCAAGGACCGCACACCGAGAAACGAACGCGGCGAGATCATCGGCGTCGAGGCCGGCACATATAAGGCCTACCATACGGCCTTCACCCTCGAGGGCATCCCCATCGCATACTGGCCCTTCTCACGGGGGGATTTCTCGCGAGACAGGATGGCCTTCCGCAGCGCGAAATTCGGCTACCACAGCGACTTCGGCGTCACGACCGAAACCCGTTGGCATTTCTTCAACCTCCTCGGCCTCCAGCAGCCCGAAGGCTACGACGCAACCCTCAAGATCGACTACTTTACCGATCGAGGGCCCGGCACGGGAATCGACATGGACTACGAGCAGGAGGACTACCTCGGTCTGCTCAGAACCTATTACATTCACGACGACGGTGAGGACGATCTCGGCGGCGGCCGGGGTGGCGAACCGGAAACGAAAAACCGAGGCCGAGCGCTCTGGAGGCACCGCCAATACCTCCCGCGCGACTGGGAACTATCCCTCGAAGCCGCCTACGTCAGCGACGACGATTTCCTCGAGGCCTTCGAACGTAGCGAGTGGGAAAACGGCAAGGACCAGGAAACCGCCATCTATCTCGTCAAGCGAGATAAGAACTGGCAGTTCTCCTTCCTCGCCAACTGGAAGATCAACGACTTCCTCACGAAGACCGAGCACCTCCCCGACGTCATGTTCAGCGTCGTCGGCGAGCCCATCGGCGATTTCGCAACGTGGTACCACGAGTCACGGGCGGGCTTCGTCCGCTATCGCCCCGACAACCGCCGCTGGCTCAACGGCCAAACCCGCGCCGACAACGACGGCGAAACCGGCACCGTCGGCCGCGGCGACCTCCGCGAGGAATTGCTGTTCCCCCTCCCCGAAATCGGCCCGCTCAAGCTCACGCCCTACGTCATGGCACGCGGCACGGCCTGGGACGACTCGCCCGACAGCCAGGACGGCGGCGGCACCCAACGCTACTTCGGCGCCTACGGCCTCCGTGGAAACATGATCTTCAGCAAGGTCGATGACTCCATCGAGTCACAGTTACTCGACCTACATCGCTTGCGACACGTCATCAAGGCCGACGTCCACGCGTGGAACGCCCACACGAACAGGGCCCCGAACAACCTCAGCCCCTTCGATGCCGGCGTCGAGGACATCGACGACTTCGGCGGTGCCGTGCTCGGATTGCGGCAGCGCTTCCAAACAAAACGCGGCGGCCCCGGCCGATGGCGATCCGTCGATTGGATCACCCTCGACATCGAGGCCGGGTTCTTCAACGACGCCCAGTCCGGTGAACGCACCCACGGCGACTTCATCGCCCACCGGCCGGAAGACAGCATCTCCTCCAACTTCCTCTCCGTGGACTTCCAGTACCGCCTCAGCGACACCACCGTCTTCGTGTACGACGGCGTCTACGATTGGAACCGCAACAACGTCGGCACGAGCAACGTCTCGATCGCCGTCGAACGCGAGCCCAGGTTGGCCTATTTCGTCGGCTGGCGCTACATCCACGACACGGGCAGCAACCTCATCGGCGGCGGCGCGAACTACAAGCTCAACGAGAAGCACACGCTTGCCATCCGAGAATACTACGATATCGAACGCGGGAAGAACTACACCACCGAATTGATCTATGTCCGCCGATGGCCCAGATGGTACACCGCCGTCGCGATGGACATTGACCGCTCGCTGGAAGACATCGGCGTCAACATTAGCATCTGGCCCGAAGGCGCCCCCCGCATGGGCCTCGGCTCCAAACGCTACACAGGCCTGTCCGACTCCGTAGGCCTCAGGCTGCGCTAATTCCCAACGCAAACAGAAAAACCTCACCACAAGGCTTGCCGTTTGGCGGCCCCCACCGAACCAGCCCCATCAAATCAGTCCCCAAGGACACGCTCGAGATTGCACCTGGCCTGCCGCTCGTACCTCGACCCAAAAAACTCGGTACAATAGACGCTCGGCCGCTCCAGAAACCGCCGAAACAGCAACGTACGGTTCTCGATAAACGCCGCCTCATCGAGCCAGGCACATTCCTGGCGAATAAAATCGCCGTTCCGCATGAACTGATCGAATGGAATCCCCAACCCCGCAAGATCGCAATCCACGATCAACTGGGCGTCTATCTCCGACGGCATCTCCTCATGCTCCGTCGCGAGAATCAGCGCCCCGACCCGCGACGAAAACGAAGCATCCAGCCCCATCTCCGCCGCAACCTCACCGGCCAACTCGGCGCTTTGCTTCTCGTTGTCCACCCGGCGCGAATCATAGACCGCGTCATGAAGCCAGAGCGCAAACTCCACCTCCTCGGGCCGCGAACTCAGGTGCCGGGCCGAGTCAAACTCCGCCAGACATGTCTTGATATGCTCGATCGTATGATAGGCACGCGGCGGCTGCGCATACAACCCCGAAAGAAACACGTAACGCGCGTCAACGTCGCCGACCGCCCCCAGCCGATCCCACAAGTCGCTCCATCTGTCTGCAAGATCCGTCACAAACGACCACATTATCTCACGACCCTCCCCAAGACAAGGCCGCACCCCGCTCAACCTTCATCCTTCATCCTTCCCCCCCGGTCGATAGACCTTGCCCTGCTCATACAGCTCGATCCGCTCCAGAATCCGCTGCACAACCGCCGCCTGCCCCGCCGCCTCGGCAAGATCCAATGCCCGCCGCGCGGCCCATATCGCCTCCTCGAACTGACCGGCCTCCGCATGGCACACACCCAGAACGTCCAACACATCCCTCGATCGAAAACCCGTCAACTCGCACGCCTGCCGCGCCACATCGACCGCACGCGGCCCGTCCCGAAGCTCCTCGTCAGGCACCGTCGCCAGAATCCACGCCAACTCACGAAGCATCGACACGTCCTTCGGCTTGAGCCTAACTGCCGCCGCCACATGATCGATTGCCGCACGGTATCGCCCCGCGCGAAATTCCGCACGCCCAAGGCTCAGCCACACGCCCGCGTCCCCAGGCTCGATCCCCGCCGCCGTCTCAAAATGGCTGATCGCCTCCTCCAACCTCCCCAGGTCGACGAGCACCTTCCCAAACCGCGCGTGGGCCGTCGCGTTCTCCGGATCAAACCGAACGGCCTCCGACAGATGCAACGCACCCGGCTCGATCAATCCGCGCCCGCACAAAAGCGATCCCAGCGTCATATGCGCATCCGCCAATTCCGGCTTGATCCGCACCGCCTGCGCCAAATGTCGGATCGCCTCGTCCACGCGACCCTGACGCACCTTCAGCATCCCCAGGTTGTAGTGCGCGCCCGCAATGGCCGGGTCAAGCCGCACGGCCTCGGATAAGTGCGACTCGCCATCCGCCGGCTGCCCCACTATCACCAATAATCCACCGAGATTGCTGTGCGCAACCGCGTTCTCCGCGTTCAGCTTCAATGCCTTGCGATACTCCCCGATCGCATTTTCGAGTTCCCCCAACCGTTCATAAGTGTCACCCGCCCGCAAATAAGATTCGTCATCGACAAACCGTTGACGAATCTGTCGAATCGCCGTCGCCTCGGCATTAACGAACTCGGGGATATTCGCGGCCCTGTCCGGGCTCGTGAAATGTGATAACACGACCGCGGGGCTGCTCCGCCCCTCCTCGTCGATGTGCGTCAGGAACAACTGCGTGTACGCCGAATTCGCCTTTGACGAAAACACCAACCACCGGCTGTTCGGCGACCAACTGTGCCACGAGTTCATCCGCGGCGTGTTGCACCGCATCCGCCGCGCCTCACCCCCCTGCGCCGGAATGATGTATAGCTCACTGTCCGGCTGGAGCAACATGAAGCTCGACGATTTGCAGAATACGATCCACTTCCCGTCCGGTGAATACTTCGCGAAGTAGTTGCTCATCCCGTTCCGCGACGCCCCCGACAGCGGCGCAGGCGTCCCCCCGCGACCATCGTTGAATGGAACCCGATATAGATCGAACAGCACCGTCTTCTCACGATCCAGGAACTCGGCACACTGCTCCCGTGTTAACAGCACGTTCCCGCTATCCTGCTTCAACCGATGCGCCGCACTCCGGGCAAACACGACGTGCCCGCCGTCCGGGCTCCACGTCGGATTGCTCTGCACAAACGCCGGATCATCCGCCCCGGGCAACGCCTCGATGGTCCCCGTCTCCCGGCAATAAACCGCTAAAATGCCCCGAATCGGAAAGAACAACTGCGAAAACGCCAGCTCCGGCTGCGCCACGAACACCGACCGGTCCTTCACCGTGCTCACCGCATACCGCCCGTCCGGCGAAACCTGAGACAACAAACCAAACGTCAACTCCCCGTCTTCGCGACGATAGTCACTCCACGAGAAGATGTCCTCCTCGACAAGATCCATCTCCTCCGCCACATCCGTAAACACGTACGATCCCTTGTCGTTGGCATAGTCAACGTCCATGCCCAACAACCGGCCGGCCGACGAAAACGAGTGACAGTTCCCACAAACAGGCAATCCCTCCAAAACGATCGGCGGCTGCTTCGACGACGAAATCGAACCGAATCGCCACCGAATCTTCGTCGGGTCCTTCACCGCCTCGATAAACGGCAGATTCACCTCACGGTAAAAGATGGGTGCGCCCACCACATCCTTGGACGTCACAAATCCCACGCGCCCCTCCGACAGAATCTCCACCGGCGCATCGCGGCAAATCCCGAGCACAAGCGCCTCAACCTGCTGCTCGCTGCTCCGTTGCTTGATCGCCTCCCAGTCCCGCGCCGACGGCGCCCACGAAGGCTCCTCCACACCAAAACTCAGCGCCTCGCCCCCGTCCGAAAACCGCAACGTCACCACCCAAAAATCGCACGCCGATGAATCGTCCGTCCATCGAAACCGAGGCGGCACAATCTCCGGCGGAAACACCGTCTCATCCAGCGGATACGCTATCACCAACCGCCCGTAACTCCCCCCATCCCGATACGCCCCCAACACATCATCGATCGGCCCGCCCCTACCGACGACGCCCCGCACGACGACTATGGCCGCCACCACAGCCACACCCGTCCCCAAAACAAGATACACCGATGATTTACGCATCCGTCCTCCAAACGCTAACGAAGATCGTCCACGCCGCGATCAATCCCTACGGTAGCCCGCCCTTCTGAACCTGACAAGCCAAACGCACCGCGCCCGATCCGAGCCCCGAGCGCCAGCGAGCAGGAGCACAAGCGAATGATCTCTCCACCATGACCTCGCGCCGGCATTTTGGGCTCTGAACAGAACGCAGAACGTAGGATGGGCAATCCTGCCCATCTGTTGATCAGAAACACCGCGTAGGATAGCTGTCCCATCGAACCACACCACCCCGTTCAACGTACACACCTCGGAAGCACCAAAACCGGCCCCTCGACAAGATTCGACCACACGCCGGGCCCGCCCTGTGGTGTTCGACCGATTATGGTACAATCACCCGCGGCGCAGGAGACCTCGTCCTCCTGACCCAAACGCCCCATGCAGGAGGAACACCCATATGTGCGGCATCGTCGCCTACACCGGTTTTCGACAAGCACGTCCCATTCTTCTCGAAGGCATCAAACGCCTCGAATACCGTGGCTACGATTCCGCCGGAATCGCCGTCCTCAACGGCGGCGGACTCCATGTCAGAAAGAACGCAGGAAGGATCTCGGTTCTCGAATCCGCTATCAGCAACGAAGAACTCCTCGGAACCTGCGGCATGGCCCACACCCGATGGGCCACACACGGCCAGCCCAACGACGAAAACGCCCACCCACACCTCGACGCCTCCGGCCGCATCGCACTCGTCCACAACGGCATCATCGAAAACTACCAGGCACTCCGAACCTACCTGAAGCAGCAAGGCATCGAGTGCCGCTCCGACACCGACACCGAGGTCCTCGTCCAGCTCGTCGGCCATTTCTACAAGGGCGACATCGAAGCCGCCGTCAGGGCCGCCTTGAGCGACGTCCGCGGCACCTACGGCATTGCCGTCATCTGTAGCGAGGAGCCGGGCAAGATCATCGCCGCCAAAAAGGGCAGCCCGCTCATCATCGGCGTCGGAGATGGCGAATACATCGTCGCTTCCGACGCCGCGGCCATCATCCAGCATACCGCACAGGTCATCTACCTCTCCGACGGCGAAATGGCCTCCGTCTGGGACGACGGCTTCAAGACCATGACGCTCGACGCCGCGCCCGTCACCAAGGAGGTCGAGGAACTCGGACTGACACTCGAAGACATCGAACTCGGCGGGCACGCTCACTTCATGCTCAAGGAGATCATGGAGCAGCCCGACGCCACGGCGAATTGCATGCGCGGCCGCGTCGATCTGATGGAAGGCCGAATCGTCCTCGGCGGCCTGGCCGAGCTTGCACGCGAGCTTGTCCAGACCAAGCGATTCATCATCACTGCCTGTGGAACCGCCTGGCACGCCGGCCTCCTGGGAGAATACCTTTTTGAGGACCTCGCCCACATTCCCACGGAAGTCGAATACGCCTCCGAGTTTCGCTATCGCAACCCCATCATCGAACAGGGGACCGTCGTCATCGCCGTCAGTCAATCCGGCGAAACGACCGACACCCAGGCTGCCCTGCGCGAGGCCCGAGACAAGGGCGCCATCGCCCTCGGTGTCGTCAACGTGGTCGGTTCGACGATCGCCCGCGAGACCGACGCCGGCATATACCTGCACGTCGGCCCCGAGATAGGCGTCGCCAGCACCAAGGCCTACCTTGGCCAGGTCCTCGTCCTCACCATGATGGCCTTGTACATCGGTCGGCGGCGACACCTTTCGCAGCCCGCCCTCCAGGACCACTTGACGGCCCTGGCCTCCCTCCCCGACAAGATTGCCGCCATCACCCGACAGAGCGACGATATCCGCCGCGTCGCCGAGGAATTCAAAGACGCCGAGAACTGGCTCTATCTCGGCCGGGGCTACAACTATCCCACTGCGCTCGAGGGCGCGCTCAAGCTCAAGGAAATCTCCTACATCCACGCCGAGGGCATGCCCGCCGCCGAAATGAAGCACGGCCCCATCGCCTTGATCACCGAAGACATGCCCGTCGTTTTCATCGCCACGAAGAACAGCCAGTATGAAAAGGTCATCAGCAACATCCAGGAGGTCCTCGCCCGCAAGGGCCGCGTCATCGCCGTCGCCACCGAGGGCGACACCGAAATCGCCAACCTCGCCGAGCACGTATTCTACGTCCCCGACCTCCCCGAGCCGCTACAACCCTTGATCACCATCGTCCCCCTGCAACTACTCGCCTACCACGCCGCCGTCCTCCGCGGCTGCGACGTAGACAAGCCCAGAAACCTCGCCAAGTCCGTCACCGTCGAATGAGGGGGAAAAGGGGTCAGGCTACTTTATCTTGGTCAACTCCTCGAATAGAGAAATGACTCTGGCGATAAAGTAGCCTGACCCCTTTTCCCCTCCAAACACCAAACGATGCCGTCAATACCTCGGCTCCGCCGAACACTCCTCGTACATCCGGCAATAGCTGTCGTATCGTTCGGCCGCGATGGTCCCCTCCTCAACCGCCGTCTTCACGGCACAGCCTTCCTCGTGCGTATGCGAGCAATCCGCGAACCGGCACTCGGAGATCAAGTCCACGAACTCCACGAAGTAGGCCTCGAGCTCCTCGGGTTTGACGTCCGCCAACTCGAACTGTCGCATCCCGGGCGTGTCCACGACATATCCACCGAACGCCCATCGCAGCAGACGGGTCGTTGTCGTCGTGTGCCTGCCCCGTTGCAGATCCGTCAGCGTCCCGACCTGCAACGACAATCCGGCGTCGAGCGCGTTGAGCAGCGAACTTTTTCCGACGCCGCTGGGGCCGACGAGCACGGATGTCCGCCCGCTCAACTCCTCCTGTAGCGCATCCAATCCCGTGCGCGTGGTCGCACACGTCAAAAAACACCGATACCCAAGGCCGGCGTAGCAGTCGAGCACGGATGCGGCGAAACCGTCGCGATCGAAATCGGATTTGTTGATACAGACGACGGGCCGCATCTTCCCTTGATGCACCGATACCAGGTATCGGTCGATCAGATGGCGACGCAATGTCGGCTGGTCCGCCGCCATCACGATGACGGCAACATCCACGTTGGCCGCGAGCACGTGCGTCCGGCGATCATACCGGCGTACCAGCATCGTGCGGCGATCCCCCACCACCTCGATCACACCCTCCGGCAGGTCTTGTGCCCCACTGATGCCGCGGCTTTCCTCCCCGGATACCTCCACCGGCAGAAAGCGAACGTCGTCGCCTACGGTAACAGGATGTCGTTCCTTCATCAGACGCGTTCGCAGCAGCCGCCGGACCGTGCATACCCACCGCTTCTCGCCGTCGTCCACCTCAGCGACGCGTCCCCGCATGGCAACGACGACACCCTCCCGTAGATGACCGTCTTCGACGCCGTCGTCCTGCGTGATGATCGTTCGCTTACGTGACAGATCGCCCTTGGCGCGGACCTGCTCCACGTTTTTGGTATCCTGATGCTTGATGTCCCCGTCCCGAAAACCACGCGTCCACACGTTCTTATCGCGAACGGCCTTAGCGCGGTTCTTGCGAAGATCGACGCGCACCTTCCGGCCGGCCTTCTTCTTCGAGCCCTTGCCCTTTTTAGCCACCGGATGCCCCCTGCGTCGTCGGACCGGACGTGGCCGGCACCGGTGCCGTCGCGGACGGCCGGGTTGTCGTGCCCACTTGCAGCGGTACATCCACCGCGCGACGGGCCGCCTTGGCCGACCGGGGCGTGCGTAACAACAACGCCAACGTGACCATCTCCTCGGCATCAAAATGCCGGAATTCACCCCATTGTGCAACGCCCGTCGCAAGCCGCCGCCCCAACTTGCCGGCAGCGCGATCACCGATGTGCCGGTCTTTCGACTGCCTACCGAAGCCACGACCGGCCGACTCCGGCTGCGTCGTGCTTCCAAGGCGTTCCGCCGAAGATTCGTCCTCCGAACGTTCTTTTTCTTGTCCAACGTCATCCTGCGATGGCGAATCGGCAGGCTGCGTCTTCTTCGGCGCATCATCCTTGGACGCCTGCTCGCCGGCGGCTTCGGGTTCATCGGCTTGCGCCGGCCTTCGCCCGCCCCGCCGCGTTCCCCCCCGCGTTCCCCCTCGCGTACCCCCGGCTCGCGCGGGCTGCTTTCGCATCTGCTTGGCACGACGCCGCATCTCGTCTCCGTCGGCCTCCTCCTCGAGTTCAGTGTCTTCATCAAACCCATCAGCGTCCCGCGCTTCGCCGCCTTTGCCGGCATCCTCCTCGGATTCCGATCCCGTCTCCGCACCGGCGATCCGTTCTCCATACGCCCCCCCTCCCTCCGCCATGCCGGATGCCTCATCGTCGGCGTCGATCTCGTCGTCGATATCGGCGTCCGTGCCGGCGCCCGTGCCCGTGTCGGCCTTTCCTGTTCTGCCGGCACCTTGTTCTTGGTAGTACCCGAATGCGCGCGGGGCAACGGCCAGTTGTCGCACAACCTGCTGCGCAGCGTCCGCACCCGCTACCGGCTCGTCGTTGGCCGTCCAGGCCATCGTCGCGTTGTTCTCCCGGCTGACGTCCGCCATCGACGTAATGAGATCGGTCACTTGTGACCGTGGAACGTTCATGACGATTTGAATCTCGTCGCCCGCTCGCGCAGGCATTGCCGCCTTCTTGAATCGTCCCCCCATCACAGCCGCCGGTGCCTGCACCATATAGAACCGCGCTCCCGTGGCGATGGGCTCAGGCAACGCCCGCGCATTCACGTCCGGGATGTTGTTCGAGACCATGAACGCAAGGATGTTGGACGACAGTCTTGCCTGGTTCGCCGAATCCGTCTCGACAATGACACGGTTGCTGAACGCACCCACACTTGCGACGCGCAGATCATCGTTCGATAGGACGTTCGCGGCCAACAGTCGGTCGAATTCGCCGTCGACCGGGGCGACGTCGAGCATCCGGCCCACCGTCTCGCCAAGTGACGGCGCTCCAGCCGGTCCGTGCGCTTCCTCGCCTTTCTTCACGAAGGCGTACTTCTCGTCGGTCACTGGCAGATCGGCGCCGGCCGCATCCGTGGCAACCTCGATGTCTCCTCGCACACGCACCGCTCCGGCTTCCAGTTCTTCGGTCGGCTGTGTCGGCTCGGGCGGGCCTTCCTGGTCCCCTTTCAACTCGATCCCGAGCCGGCCTTTGCGTTTCGTTGCTTCGGCAGCACGGGCGTAAAGCTCGGTGGCTGGCGAGGCCGCCGCCGCAGACGGCTTGTCATTAGACACGGATACGGAATCCTGTCGATCCGCTTTCAATGACGGTTCGCGTTCGCCCATGGCCAAGGCGATCGTGTCCGCAGGCGCTGCCGGCGCATCGTCACGCCGCCCGACTTCGGGAACTGCCGATTCGCGATCGGCCATCGTGATGGTCTTCCGCGTCGGTTGATCGACCCGCAAGTTCGGAAGTACCAGCCAACCCACCGTCACGACGAGCACGATGGACGCGGCGACGCCCACCGTTCGCGCAAGCCAGACCCGTCGAGGGCCGGGCCGAGAACTGACCGGCGCGCCATCCAGGAGCGCGTCGCGCTCCATGCGAGCCATCACCGCCTCGGCAAGGTCGTCGGACGCCTGCCCTCGGGGCAACGAGGCGACCAACTCCGATGTTTGCCGCAGCTCCTCCAGCAGCACACGAGCGGCCTCGTCCGTGGCCAACAGGCGCTCCACGTCCGCCCGCTGATCTTCCGGCAATTCGCCGTCCAGGTATGCCGTCAGTTGTTCGTATTGTTCCGGTTTCCGGATCATTCCAACAACGCCTTCCCGAGGATCGGTGACAGCGCTTCTCGCATCGCCAGCCGCGCCCGGTGCAGACGCGATTTCACCGTCCCGGGCGGTATATCCAATATCTCGGCAATCTCGCCATATCCCAGCGATTCCAAGTCCCGCAGGACCAGTACCGTACGGTGCTCGCCATCGAGGTCGTCCAATGCCTTGACCACCATTGCCTCCGCCTCCCGATCCACCGCTTGCTCACCCGGCGATGGCCCGGTCGAGGCCAGCCTGTCGGCCGCCGTTTCCGGCCGTGATTCGCCGTCGTCGTTTCGCGCCCGGTCGAGCGAGTAGACCTTCGCACGTCCACCTTTGCGCCCGGCGCTGATCGCCAGATTCACCGCGATGCGATACAACCACGTGTAGAACTGCGACCGCCAGTCGAAACGCTCAATGGACCGCAGCGCCTTGACGAACGTCTCCTGCGCCAGGTCCTCGGCATCTGCCCGGTTGCCGCATATCCGCCAGCAGGTGTTCAAGATGCGATCCTGGTACTTGACGACCAACCGACCAAACGCGTCGGACTCGCCACGTCGACACCGCTCCACGAGGTCCGCATCTTCCCCCGAAAAGGTGGATACGGCGGGCGTCTTCAATGGGCCTTTCCTTGTCTTTGGACGCATCGTTTCGACGTTGGTTCCATGCCTTTCCGCGGGCTCAGCGGCGTTTCACCATCTCGAACGGAGCCCTAAACGGCCCGGAAGCCTATTCTCGGGCCGGGACCGCACAGTCCACGCCGGCCATTCTCAAGAAGCAGCCGCGCGAGGTCAATCGTCCCAACCCAGCGAGTCGGCTTGTCCTCACGACGGACCCAGCGAGCCGGCTCTGTGGCACCGGCGTCTCGCCGGTGGATTTCACGGACTACTATCCATCAACGCCAATCGCCTGGCACACATTGACGACTTGGCGCATGGCCCGAACGTCATGAACACGGACCATATCGACATTAGCGAGAGCGCAGTGCGCGACCACGGCCGCTGTGCCCATCACACGCTTCAGCGGATCAGGCTCATCAAGAATTTCGCCCAGGAAACGCTTTCGCGACGGGCCCACGAGCACGCACCAGCGAACACCAAACGTGCGGATGGAACGGAGCAAGGCCAGATTGTGGTCCAACGTCTTGCCGAAACCGATGCCCGGATCGACGATCATGCGGCTGACGTCGACACCGGCGGCAGCGAGGGCCTCGGCCCTCTCGACGAAGAATGCGGCGATCTCGCCCGTGACGTCCTCGTAATGGGGCTCGTTTTGCATCGTCCCGGGCGTGCCGAGCATGTGCATGATCACGAACGGCACGCGGCGTTCGGCCAACAGCGACGGCATATCCGGATCGTGACGGGCGGCGGAGATGTCATTGACGATGTCGGCGCCGGCGGCGAGGGCGGCCGCCGCGACGGCCGCGGACCTCGTGTCGATCGAGACCGGCACGCAGACGCCCGCTTCCCGCATCAGCCGAATCACCGGCACGACGCGGTCGATCTGATCCTCGATGGAGACGGGCTGAGCCCCGGGCCGCGTGGACTCGCCGCCGACATCTATGACGTCCGCCCCATCAGCAACCATGGTCAGCGCACGGGCTTCGGCCTCGCCCGGTTCGGCATAGTCGCCCCCGTCGCTGAAACTATCGGGCGTAACGTTGAGGATGCCCATGACGAGGCATCGTCCACCGAACGACAGACCGCCATGCGGCGTATCATAAGCACGGAGCGGGCAGGTCGCGGATTGCCGCCTTTTCGTGGCCATGCCGACATGATACGCTGACCCCATGGTGCCGTAAATCACCGTCGAACACGCGTCGAACCAAGGAAGCGACCTTGGCAGAATCCGACAACACTACCTCCCCCACCGCGCCGCCTTCGGTCGGCCGCCGTCGGCATATTCCGCTCGTCCTACTGACGCTCGTTCTGGTCGCAGCGGCGGCGCTGGCGTTCGGATGGCCGACCAGATCGGGCGATTTTCTCAGCGGCGACGACCAACGTTTTGTCGTCAACCACTTCTTCGTCAACCACCCGTCCCTCCGCCACGCCGGAAGGCTGCTGACCATGGTCCACGAGGACCTGTACCAACCCGTGCCCATGCTGAGCTTCCAGGCGAACTACGCGATGGCGGGTGCCGATCCAGCGACACGATTCGGCGCGAACTCCTATGCCTTCCACATAACGAACATCGTGCTACACGCCCTCAACGCCGTGCTGGCAAGTCTCGTTATGCTGCTACTCGCGCGACGTCACGGCGGCACCACAACGGTGTGGGCGTGTGCTTTGATAGCGGGGCTGATGTTCGCGTGCCACCCGTTGGCGGTCGAGCCCGTGGCCTGGATCAGCGGACGCATGATCCTGTTGGCAACGACGTTCTCACTGTTGCTAATTCTCGCCTGCCTTTCACGACGGGACGACGGACGCGGCGCGTGGGCCTGGCTCGGCGGCGTCGCCTGGGTGTTGGCCCTACTGTCGAAGGTGCTGCCCGGCGTGCCAGTCGCGGCGGCGTGGTGCGATCATCAGGTCCGGCGGCACCTGCCGCGTCGATGCTGGATCGTCTACGCCATGCTACTAGCGGCAACTTGCGCCGCCGTCTGGCTCGGCGTCCAAACGTCCTCCCGTTTCGGCATGATCGAAGGAACAGAGGCCGAGGCAACGACCAGCGCACCGGTCCGCATCCTTCTGGCGGGACGCACCTACCTGGAAAACTATGTCTGGCCTACACGGATGGCAGCGTGGTCGCCGCCGCCGGACAACGTGGCGATGATCTCGACCCAAACGGGCATCGCACTGCTCGAGTGGGTCCTGTTCGGGGGCCTCGTCTGGCTGGCTCGCCGACACAACCGAATGGCCTACATCGGCCTCGTGTTGTTCGTCATCCTGATCGCACCGTTTCTCGGCGCGACGCTGGCAAGGCGAATCCACACCGCCGATCGATACATGTACCTGCCGATGCTGGGCCTCCACATCGCCGTAGCCGCGTTGCTGTTGCAGGCGCGCCACCGCATCCGCCAGCGGATGCCCGCAGCCGTTGCGACGGGCTTGGTGACTGTGCCGTTTGTGGCAGTCTTGGTCGCCTGGATGTCCGTAGCATGGAGCTACGCCGATTGCTGGACCGACACGGTAGCACGGGACCGGCGCGTCGCTGCTGTCCATTCCAACCGCGTTGAGGCCCACACGGAGTTGGCCCGTGCCTACATTTTCGACAAGCAGCCCGATGCCGCCCTGCGCACCATCGCGCAGGCCTGCCAACAAAACCCCGATTGGACCGACAACCCACGCCTGGCATCCGAAGCCGGCGAGGCATACTGGCAGCAGGAAAACTGGTCGAAGGCGGCGGAGAAACTGGCCTTCGCAACGCGACACATGCCGGACCGGGCGCGCACGCGCTACTACTACGGCCTGTCGCTGGAACAACTGGGCAGGATCGACGAAGCCCGAGCGTGCTATCGCGAAATCCGCGAACGAGATGACGGATTCCTGCCTGCGATCACGGCGTTGGCTCGCAGCCTCCGAACGACAGGTGAGATCGAATCGGCCGCGGCGTTGTTCGAGCGGGCCATCGAGATCAATCCTTTCCACCGCGACTGCCTGTTCGAATTGGCGTTGATCCACCTGCGAGCCCAAGACTGGCGACGGGCCGAAGACCTGCTTCGCCGAATCCTCGAACTCGACCCGACCGATGCGCCGGCCTTGCTGAACCTCGGCGTAACGCTCAGTGCCACGGGCAGGACGCAACAGGCGATCGACATCTACGACAAGTTGATCACCATGGAACCGAAGGCGGCAACGCCGCGGCTCAATCGTGCGGGACTGCTTGCCGCAAACGGCCGACCGGCCGAGGCCGAGCAGGATTACCGTATCCTACTGGCGGCCAATCCCGGTCACCGGGCCGCAGCCGTCGGCCTGCACGAACTGCTCCAATCCCAGCAGCGGTTTGACGAACTCGTGAAACTGTGGGGCAGCCTGATAGCCACCGACGGGCATCCCGACGACGCGCCCGCCTGGCTGGCGTGGGCACACGTGTTGGCTGGACATGGCGAGACCGCGCGGCAGGTCATCGCCCAGATCCCGAATGATGCCCAACACCGCACTTTTGCCGACTGGGCATTGGCGTTCGATGCGTTGCGGAGCGGCGATCACGCAACGTTTCGGCACAACCTCGGGCCGGCGATCCCGATGACCGACATCCCCGCAGTCCAGCGAGACCAGGCCGGGGCCGTCATGACGGCCCTGCACTCACTACCCCGGCACATTCGCGAGTCACCGGCCGGGCTGTACGCACTGGCCCGCGCGGTGTTGTTCAGCGGCGACGGGACCATGGCAAGGACCATCGCATCGCAGATTGCGGAAATACCCAACGCCGGACAGTGGGCGGACGCGGCACGGCAGATCATCGAAATAGTCAATACCGACATCGAACCCACATCGGCGGGAGAAAACAAAAACGGGTAGGATGATCGCCTCGCCGATGAAATAGAACCACGAAGCGGCGACGGAGGAAACCAGGGTCTAGTGTAGTGTCTCAAAAACATACTGATTCATGCAGACGTCACAACATGGCTTGCCGTTTGGCGGCCCTTCAAAACTAACGGCCGGCTTTGGTTTTCATAAGATGCAATCCGCGTGAATCACGACATCAGGATCAATGATGCAAACTGAGCCCCTAAACCCTAGATCCTGAACCCTAGACCCTCAACAACAGACTGCGAGGAAGGCATGAAAGCACTAATCACCGGTGGCGCGGGCTTCATCGGATCGCATCTCGCCGAGACGCTCCTGAACAAGGGACACGAGGTCGTCACCTTGGATGATCTCAGCACGGGCAGCGAGCAGAACATCGCCGGCCTGATCGATCACCCGAAGTTCCAGTTCGTCTACGACGACGTCAGGAGTTCCGAGATCGTCCATCTGCTCATCCAGCAGTGCGACATGGTGTTCCACCTCGCGGCAGCGGTCGGCGTGCAGTTGATCGTGGACGAGCCGGTCCACACGATCGAGACGAACATCCACGGCACCGAGATCGTGCTCTCGGTTGCGAACAAGTTCCGCAAGCCGGTCCTGTTGGCCTCATCAAGCGAAGTCTACGGCAAAAGCGAGAACGTGCCCTTTCGCGAGGACGACGACACACTGCTGGGGGCGACGCGTTACTCACGGTGGGCGTATGCCTGCTCGAAGGCGATCGACGAGTTCCTCGGGCTGGCCTACTTCGAGCAGTACGGGCTTCCCGTCATCGTCACACGGTTCTTCAACACCGTTGGCCCGCGCCAGACGGGGCAATACGGCATGGTCGTGCCACGCTTCGTCGAGCAGGCGCTGCGAAACGAACCGCTCCTGATCTACGGCACGGGCAAGCAATCCCGATGCTTCGGCTACGTCGCCGATGTGGTCGATGCGGTCATCGCCTTGATGAACTGCCCGGCCGCATTCGGTCGGGTCTACAACATCGGCAGCACCGAGGAAGTCACCATCGAAGAACTGGCCGACCGCGTCATCCAACTGACCGGCAGCCGTAGCGAGAAAAAGCACATGTCCTACGAGGAGGCATACGGCCGACCGTTCGACGACATGCTACGGCGTATGCCATGCCTGGACCGTCTGAAAGAAGCCGTCGGCTCCGTCCCCGATACGCAGTTGAATGATATACTAATGTCAGTCATCACCGAGAAACGGAAGACAATGTAGCGGCCGGCCCGCGCAGTCGAAATCAACCGATTCCGTCGTTCAGGCATCCCGCAGAAGTAATCAACCTCCCGCAAAGCGGGAGGCTTTAGGAAGCCCCCCAAAGGGGGGCGTTGACGTTGGGAAGGCCCCGTTGGGGCCGTGGTTAGGCGTTACTTGAGGTCCAAATCACCTTGACCCGTTTCAAGCTGATCCTGT
>JAUVGW010000374.1 GCA_030593565.1 Phycisphaerae bacterium
AGAATGGCGGATGTAGCGGCCGACCCCCGTGTCGGCCGTAGAACACCAACGGTTTCCGACGGCCGACACGGGGATCGGCCGCTACACGAGCGCGCAAACCGCTGCAAAGACCACCGCCCGGCCATTCTTGCGATTGCCCTGGATTGTGCATCGCGCGGTTCTGCGTGATATTTCGCATCCGTGCTCGGTCAACCCTCAATTGGCAGACATGCGAGCAACTACCGTTGACGTGTGTTTGAGAAACCACAAATCAGAACCGGCTCGTGCCGAGCGTCAGAGCCGGCTCGTGTCGAGCCGGTCCGGGGCGACACGCCCCGGCTCCGATGGCGACACGCCCCGGCTCAGACTGTGCGGCGGTTTGCTGCTTGGTGGCCGTGGCACGCGGCTTGCTCGGATCGAGCGTCACGGGCATGTTGCGCCCGTGTTGCGGCAACGGGGCGATGTTTGCCCCCATGCAACATGTTTTCGCTGAATTGGACCGGTGATCCGGTCGGGCCGGCGCGGGCTCGACCTGGCACCGGTCATGTTCCAGGCCATCACCGCGAACGAGTTCCGGCGTCTGCCGGTCCAGATGCGGTCTTGCGGCCGCGTATCAGGAGTAGACCACAGTGAGCAACGATGGAAATGCACCACAAGCGGCCGCTTGCGCGGCGAGCCCCTCACCCGTCATGAATCGATGGCTGGTTGTCGCCGGGGCCATCCTCATCCAGTTGTGCCTCGGGGCGATCTACGCATGGAGCGTGTTTACGACGACGCTCAAGGCCAGCCCGGACGCCGGCGGATATGGCTTCACGGCCACCCAGACGCAGTGGATCTTCTCCGCGGGATTGGCCTCCTTTGCCTTGGTGATGCTCTTCGCCGGACGGTGGCAGGCCAAGGCCGGGCCGCGCATCGTCGCGATGGTCGGCGGTCTCGTGTTGGGCGCGGGCTATATTCTGGGCGGTTTCCTGGGCGACGGCTTTGTGTCGCAACTGGTCTGCATCGGCATCATCGGCGGCGCCGGCATCGGCTTGGCCTATGTCGTACCGATCGCAGTCGGGGTCAAATGGTTCCCGGACAAGAAAGGCATGATTACGGGCTTGGCTGTCGCCGGCTTCGGTTTCGGTGCGACGATTTGGGTGAAGCTGGCCGGCAGTTGGTTCGGTGGACTCCTCAACACGACCAACGTCTTCGGCCTGCCCGGTGTGCAGAGCGTCTTCGTCATATATGGCATCGCCTTTCTGGTCTTGGTGCTGCTGGGCAGCATTGTCATGGTCAACCCGCCGGCGGGATGGAAGCCGGCCGGATGGAATCCCGAGGCAGCCGGCGGCGGCGTCCAGGCGAGCGGCGCGGCCGATCTCACCGCCGGACAGATGGTCGGTACGCCGCAGTATTGGGGGCTGTTGTTCATGTTCATCGGATCGGCGTTGGCTGGGCTGATGGTGATCGGTTGCATCCGTTTGTTCGGGACCGACAGCCTGGTCGCCAACGGCGTCGTGGAGGACAAGGCCGCCGCAGGCGTGATCGCCGGCACGGCCATGGCTTGGTACGCCATCCTCAACGGGCTGGGACGCATTGTCTGGGGCACTGTTTCCGACAAGATCGGGCGCAAGATCGCCCTGTTTTTGATGTGCCTGTTTCAGGGGATCATGATGTTGGCGTTCTTCAGGATTGGCGCGGGCGAGATCGGGCTGATCGTGGGCGCGTGCATCATCGGCTTCAACTTCGGCGGCAACTTCGCCTTGTTCCCCGCCGCGACGGCCGACTTCTTCGGCAACAAGAACGTCGGCACGAACTATCCATGGGTGTTCCTTGCGTACGGCGTGGCTGGCATCGTCGGCCCGCAGATCGCCGGGCATTTTAAGGACGCAGCGGCGGGCGACGTGAATGCGTGGAAAACGCCGTTCATCATCGCCGGCATCGCGTGTCTCGTCGCCGCTGCGATCGGTCTGATGCTCAAGGCGCCGAAGAAGTCGGCGGCGTGATCGGCAACTACACGTCGTGTTGACGCGCGCGACCTCGCGGGCGTTGCCTGTCGTGACGCGCGGCGCCACCACGATGTCCTCCGCCAAAGGCAGCCATGCAGATGCTCCCAAACTGGCACGACATCACATACCTCGAAAGGGGCACCGAACGGCAACAGCGGGCCTGCGAGGCGCTTCGCACGATCGGCGTGCTCGATGATCTTCGGGACCACGGCCCCGTGCTCGTGGGCACGATCCCGATCGGCATCGACCTGCCGGAAAGCGATCTCGACATCATCTGCCACGCCCGCGACGCGGCGGCATTCTCGGATTGTCTGGAACGCCTCAATAAAAACCGATCCGATTTCCGACTCCGGCGTACGATGCACGAGGGGTTAGCATCCGTCGTGGCGGATTTTGCGGCCGAAGGCTTTCGCATCCAGATCTTCGGCCAGGACCGCCCCGTGACCGAGCAACGTGCCTATCGACACATGGTCGTCGAGGCCCGCCTGCTCGCCATCGGCGGCGACACCGCCCGGCGGATCATCGGGCAACTCAGGGGCGGCGGCATCAAGACTGAGCCGGCCTTTGCCCGGTGCTTCCGGCTTTCGGGCAACCCGTACGCGCGGCTCAACGATCTGTATTCGGCGAGCGACGGCGAATTGCAGCAGGTCGTGGCCGCGGGCTTCCAAACGCCCTGACGCTACTGTGCAGCTTCCCGCCGCACCAGACTGTGGCACACGCGGTCAGCCGGATCTGTCATGAAACCGATTTGGTGTTGCCTGGTGCGGCCGCATCGTGCAGCTACAGCACGACCACCTCCGTTGATCCCAGCAGGAATTGGAGCAGGCGGCCCATGCCGAGCCCGAAGCCGCTACGGGTCACGCTGCGGCGATCCGGGTGTTTCTCCGGGTTGAACAACTCCAGATAAGGCTCAAACGGCTTCCACGCGGCATCTTCCACCTCCGCCGTCAGCTCAGCGTTATTGATCTCCTCGGCGCGAATCTGCGCCATCTGCTTGAACATGTGGCTTTCACGCAGCTTCACCGATAGCGTGCGATAGTCTTCCTCGCGGCGGGAAGCGCCAAATGTCTCCCCGGCCCACGGTAGCAGGAAATCCACGCAATCCACCGTCAGACGCCGCCGGTCGTATTCTTCCAGCGGCATGGCCTCCTGCAACCGGCCCCTGTCCGATCGATACATGTTGAAGAACTTGATCGACTCCGGATAGTGCGTCACCTGGACCGGCCCGTCATACAATAGACAGACCATCTCCTCGATCGTCGAACGAAAATCGTCGCCCCAGTTGATGCTGACGCCGCCGTCATTCAGGCGTTTGATCACGTCGGAATAGGTGATGGACACGACCGGCCGCTTCAGGAACTTCTTCAGGCGCGTCTTGTGCTCGTCAGGCACAATCGGCGAGTCCATGGCCGTCTCCATGACCAGCTTCAACAACTCGTCCTGGAAGTCGATCAGCTTCGCCAGATCCATGTCGCGGGCCTCGAATTCCATCAGGGCAAACTCGGACAGGTGCCGCCCATCCCCCGCCCGCGGTTCGTTACGATAGCTCCGGCCCAGCGTCCAAATTGCGGGGATGTCGTATTCGAGGATCTCCGCCTCCATCAGGAGCTGGTCCGTCTGGCTCAGAAACGACACATCGGCCGTATTCTTCAGGATGAACGCCGTCGGCACGTTCTCACACGCACCGGTCCCACCGGTGATCTTGTTGTAATACGATTCGACCGCCCGCGCATCGTGCATGCGCCGGCGGATCGTGTTGATTACATCAGCCTTGAGCTTGACCAGTTCCCGATGCCAATCGTTACAATTCATCAGCCTGTCCTCCGTGAAACAGTGGAGCGATATGCGGCCGCCCCACCCGCGACCGTCGCGGGCGGTTCGATGCACAGGGGTGTTGAAGGATGGCTGCCACCCGGGCGAAGCGAGCCCCTCTGCAAGCCCGCCCGAGGACAGAAATCTGGAAATGCGCAAAAAAAAACCGGACCAAATGGCCCGGCACGTCGCCGACAGGAGCCCCGAGGGCTTCGGGCAGTAGACGGTACCCCCTACCATGTCCGCCTGCCCGCGCTCGCAAAGTTGCGCTGCTCATTAAAGATGAGGATTCTAGCGTCGCGCTGCGGCAACGCAAGCGCTTTCTTCAGGAAATATTCTCACCGGGTCCATTACCGCCGACACTGTCCTAATCAACCATCCCCAACTGCCACATCAGGAACACCCAATCTTCGCTTTGATTCTGGATCCTCATGTTCAAGGGCTTGCCTGCACCGTGTCCCGCCTTGGTCTCGCAGCGCAGCAGGATCGGCCGCGAGCCCGACGTTGCCGCTTGCAGGCGGGCGGTCATCTTGAACGCGTGCGCCGTGTCTACACGGTTGTCGGCCTCCGCCGTGACGATCAGCGTGGCCGGGTAGTCCGTGCCGTCCTTGACGTTGTGATACGGCGAGTAGGCCAGTACCCATTTGAACTCGTTCGCCTTACCCGGGTCGCCGTATTCGTGGACCCATTGTGCGCCCATGCCCCACTTGTGGAATCGCAGCATGTCCATCAGCGGCACCTGCGACAACGCGGCCTGGAACAGGTCCGGCCGTTGCGTGACGGCCGTGCCGATCGTCAGGCCGCCGTTGCTGCCGCCTTTGCACGCCAGCTTGCTCGGGCTCGTGTAGCCCAGTTCGATCAGCTTCTCACCCGCCGCGTAGAAATCGTCGAAGCAGTGCTGTTTCTTCTCACGTCGGCCACCATCGTGCCACGGTTGCCCAAACTCGCCGCCGCCCCGGATATTTGCCAGCACCCACACGCCGCCACGCTCGAGGAACGGGATGATTCGCGGGCGAAACGATGGGAAGAAACTCGAATTGAACCCGCCGTAGCCGTACA
>JAUVGW010000429.1 GCA_030593565.1 Phycisphaerae bacterium
GGGTCAGCTCGACCGTGCTCAATTCCTATGTGGGCCCGAAGCTCAGCTCGTATCTCGACCGGCTGATGTTGCGGCTAAAGGAGCTACGGTTTGCCGGTGTGCTTCTGGTGATGCAATCCAACGGCGGCGTCATGAGCCCGGAGGTGGCGCAGAACAGCCCGGCGTTGACCTTGCTATCCGGCCCGGCGGCGGGTCCGGGGGCCGGTCTGGGCTACTCGCGCTCGCACGGGCACGAAAGCTGCATCACCGTCGACATGGGCGGTACGAGCTTCGATGCCGCGCTTGTCCGAGACGGCACGCCGATTGTCATCACCGAAGGAGAGATCAACCGGCACCGCATCGCGCTGCCCATGCTGGACATTGCGACCATCGGCGCCGGCGGCGGGAGCATCGGTTGGATCGACGAGGGCGGCTTGTTGCGAATGGGTCCGCAGAGCGCGGGGGCGGACCCGGGACCGGCCTGTTATGGAAAAGGCGGCGTCAAACCGGCCTGCACAGATGCCGACCTGGTGCTCGGTTATCTTGATCCTGATTTCTTCGCCGGGGGCAAGATCAAACTCGACAAGACCGCCGCGGCGGCGGCGATCAAGGAACATGTTGCAGGGCCGCTTGGCTTGTCCGTCGAGGACGCGGCAGCCGGCATGTACCAAGTAATCAACACCAACATGGCGCAGGGCGTCCGCGAAATCTCGATCAAGCGCGGCTTCGATCCACGGGAGTTCCCCATGGTAGTGGCAGGCGGCGCGGGTCCGTTGCACGCGTGTATGATCTGCAATGAGCTGGACATCCCGATGTTCATCGTGCCGCGTGAGTCGTCCATCTTCTGTGCCGCAGGCATGTTGATGAGCAACTTGCAGCACGACTTCGTTTGCTCGTTCATCGCGGTGTTCGACGACATCAATTGGGCAGACGTGGATTCGCAAATCGCCGCGATGACCCGGCAAGGGACGCGCTTGCTGGAGGAGGAACACATCCCCGAAGAACGCCGACGTTTCTCCGTCGGCCTGGATTGCCGCTACGTCAAGCAATACCATGAGGTCTCGCTGCCGGTGGCGATCGAGGCCGTTCGCACGGCCGACGTGGCAACGATCACGTCGGCCTTCCACGCGGAACACAAGCGCATGTACGGATACTCGCTCGAGGACGAGGGCGCCGCGGTCGAGTTGATCAACATCCGCGTCCGGGCCGTCGGTCTGACCGACAAACCCGCGTACGCGGAGGAACCACGTGCGGGCAAGGATGCCGAGACGGCCTTGAAGGGCGAACGGGCCATCCATCTTCCCGAGAACAAGGAATCCCGGAAAGTGCGCGTCTATGACGGCCACAAGACGCGTCACGGCCACTGCATCGCAGGGCCGGCCATCATCGAACAGGTGAACACGACACTCCTGTTGGGTGCGTCGTATGATTGCGTGTGCGACAAGTACGGCAGCTTCGTCGTCTTCCGACGAGGACGCGAAGACTGCCTTTCATCGGAACTGCGGGAGATGATCTCGTGAGCGAAGTCGACCCAATCCTGATGTCCGTCTTCGCGCGGGCCTTCAAGGCGACGACGGACGAGATGAGTATCTCGCTCCAGAAGACGACGCGCTCGCCGATTCTGTGCGAGGCAAAGGACTTCGTCACGGGTGTGTACGACGCGCGGGGGAACATGCTGGAGCAGACGGAGAATCTGCCCATTCTGTCGTTTTCGCTCGGGCCCGTCTGCAAGTACATCGTGGACTACTTCGGCGACGACATCCATCCAGGCGACATCATCTTCCATAACGACGTCTTCAGCATGGGCAACCAGAACAACGACGTCGCCGTGTACAAGCCGGTCTTCTACCAGGACAGGCTGGTGGCCTGGTCGGCGTGCAAGGGGCACCAGGCCGACATCGGCGGCGCCGTGGCCGGGGGATACAACCCCAACGCGACGGAGGTGTGGCAGGAGGCGCTGCGAATACCGCCCGTGAAGGTGTATGAGAAAGGCAAACTCCGCAAGGACGTGTGGGATCTGATTTTTGCCAACATCCGTTTCGACATCGTCCAGCAGGACATGCGCGCCGAGATCGGCTCCTGCATCGTCGGGGATCGATCCATGGTCCGCTTGCTCGACAAGTACGGCGTCGAGTGCTTCGAGATGCACAAGCAGGCCCTGTTCGCGGCGACGCGGAAGATGATGGAAGCCGAAATCGCCACGATTCCCAATGGCGTGTATCGCGGTGAATCAACCGTGTACTACGACGGGAAGAACGTCGGCAAGAAGTACACCATTCGGGTGAAGATCACCGTCGAGGACCGGCGCGTCATCTTCGACTACTCGGATACCGACGCGCAATCCAATGCGTTTGTCAACGGCACGTACACGTCGAGCGCCTCGGCGGCGACGTTGACTTTCCTGCAAATGGTCAACCCGGACATCCCGCACAACCAGGGCATGGTCGAGCCGCTCGAGATCATTATTCCCGAAGGTACGATTCTCAACGCCGCCTATCCGGCCGCAACGACCTATGGAAACCACCTGTGCCCGCCCAACGCCGACGCCATCGCCCGCGCGCTGGCGCCCGCCGTCCCGGATCGCGTCACGGCGGGATGGAACCACCTGCTCTGCTCGCTAACGACCGGCATCGACCCGCGAAAGAACGACAAATATGTTGATATCTGCTTCATGGGGCTCAAAGGCGGTTCCGGCGCGATGCGGGGATGCGACGGCTATGACCACATCGGCATGATCGACGCATCCGGCGGGCTGTTGGATCAGGACTACGAGATGTTCGAGCAGCAGACGCCGCACCGCTTGATCCGCCACGAGTATCTGTGCGATTCCGCCGGCGCGGGACAGTGGCGGGGCGGTCTGGGTGTTGAGACGGTCTTTGAGATCGGCGCGGACGACACCCAACTCGTCATTTTCGGCGACGGCGATGTCGAGCCCGCGTTCGGCCTGCATGGCGGAGGCATCGGCAGCTTGAACTCGATCAGGCTCCGGTATCCGGACGGCAAGGCACACACCCCGCTGAGCCTGGACTTGCTCAAGGGCGTTCCACGAGGCACGATCTACCATCAGTTGGCGGGCGGCGGCGGCGGCTACGGCGATCCGAAGAAACGCCGGGCGGACTTGGTTGTGGAGGAGGTACGCAATGGTATCATCTCCCCGCAGGCCGCCCGGTCAGTCTATGGCGTAACGGTCGATGAGAGCAGCCTGGCGGTGGAGACAGCTGTACCGACTTCCTTGAATGGGAAGCCGGATTCCAAGGCGACCGAGGAAGCGTAAACGGATACCCGACCCGCTTGGCAGCTCAAGCCGGCTCGATTCGATCCGCCGCAAAGGATGTGGCTCATGTATCATCACGGCATCAACATCCCCGAAGATAAGATTGCTCAACTCTGCACGCGCCATCACATCCGCAAGCTGGCGTTGTTTGGATCGATTCTGCGCGACGACTTCAGCAACGATAGTGATATTGACGTGCTTGTCGAGTTCGAGCCGGGCATCTCGGTGGGGCTCCGCTTCTTCTCAATCGAGCGAGAGCTGTCGGTGATGCTTGGGAGGAAAGTGGACCTGCACACCCCGGGTTTCCTCGGCAAGTACGTCCGTGATGAAGTGCTACGAGAAGCGGAGGTCCAGTATGACGCGGCATGACGACCGGGCTCGGTTGCAGCACATGCTCGACCACGCTGTCGAGACCGTTCGAATGGCCAAGGGCAGAACCCGGAAGAACCTGGATGCTGATCGCCAATTGAACCTGGCGCTGGTCCGCTTGTTGGAGATAGTCGGCG